>CAZXAC010000127.1:0-7435 GCA_964638335.1 uncultured Lentisphaera sp.
AATATTTCACAATCTTTACCCCGCCTAGCGGGGTTTACTATCTCTTTGAACGCAACTCAGTATAAGGCTTCCTCTTTCGGAGCACTATCGTGAAATTGCGGTTGGAATTGAACTGGGAAGAGCTGTTGAAAAGTTCCCTATAGTTCTCTCCTGAAAATATTCCGGCGGCGAAATTCGCATAAAAATCAATAACCAGAAGCTGTTTCGTGTTGCCGAAGAAATCCGTCTCCATTTTGTTTTCCATAAGAAATGTCCTCATACCAAAAGATGTTCCAATATCAAAAGTTTTGTCGTATCTTTCCGCTGGAATTATCTCGATTATTTCGTAGCCTTCCGGAGGAGCGATGATGTATTTTTTTGTTTTCCATCCCGTTGCGTTCAGCAGGTAGGGATTTTTCCTAGACTTTTGAAGTCTCTCAAATATTTTTGGAGGATTCGGGAGCACGAAAGTAATACGTTCGTCTGAGAATTTCGCAAAATCATCTACCCTGCCGCTTATTTCTATAAAACCGGGATACCTGCCGAAGTCAGACTTAGGTACACCTTCTATTTTTGTGGACAAAGACATCATATCCGCTGTCCTCTCCTGGTAAAACCTCTTCAGATTCTCCGGAGTGAGTTCGGAAATATATTTTTTTGTCGTCGCATGTTCCATCCCGCTGAAAACTTCCTTATGGCGCATCAATGCGCTGCCATCAGAATCTATTCTTATCATCAACGATGTCGCGGTTCCGGTTTTAAATATTTCTGGTGGAGTAATTTTGAAGAAACTTGAATTTTTCGGATCTAGGCCTAAAACGCCTTCGTCTTCGATAATTCCAAGTTCCGCATACTGGTCATTACTATTTAGATATGTTCCTTTTGACTCCTCAGAGGTCAGCCTGAGCAGTACATTATCTATGAGTCCTGATTGGGGGCAGTTTTGGATAATTTCCATATAATTGTCCAGATATTTAATGCTTGAGCATGGCACGAAATCGTAAGAGATTCCGCATTGAGACAAAAGCGCGGCAATGGCGACAGCCCTTTCGGCCTTGTTTGCGTATCCGCTTTTGAATATTTCGTTCGCGTCTGAAATTTTACCATGTGGTAGTTCAGCTATGCTTGGACCAGCTTCCCTGATATTTTTAGCGACGAAATCTCTTATCAGAGTAATCTTTTCAGTTTCTCTGAGAGTTTTTTCACCAAAAATTTGTTTGAGTATTTCTTGAGCCGAGGGAGAGCCTGATGCAGCGGTTGAAAGACTATTTGTCAGAGAATCTTGGTATATCTTCCAGTCGCCCGACGAAGCCGCTATGAAATCATCAGTCCAGACAGGCGGTAGATCGTTTTCTCTCTTGAGTGAAGCTAGATCTTGAAACTCCCAATTGAAGCTGGTTTCATCTGATATCCTCTCCGTAAGTATTCCGTTGATGCGTTCGGATATTTTTAGGCTGACTCGATTTGGGTTTTTAATACTTATCTTCTTTTTCTCTATCTTACTTGGGATTTTCAAAGGCTCCATCATGCAGAAAAAAGGTGTATTAGAACTCTTCTTAGATATCTTGTATTCGACCTTTGAACCTATGTCGATTCCAGGGAGGCTGATGACCAATATTCTTCCGTGCGGATATCTTGGCGCTGATAAAGCGCTTTCTTGATCCATCAAATTTATTTCATCCTTACTTATCTCCTTTATAGAACCGTCCTTGGAGATAACCTTCGCATAATCGAGTTTTACTTCAGCGCAACCTTCATTGTATTCTATTTTTATCTCAGACATTTTTTTCTTGCCGGAGAAATCGAGCAGTTCGGCTGACACAGTTTTGCTTGTAAGCCAGGAATTTGGCTTCGTCAATTCGAGTTGAATGTCCTCAGAAATGATCCTTATTCCGCTCTCCTCTATTTCCGGTTCTTTAGCCGTCCGAGACATATAGCCGCTTCGTTTTTCTAAGATGGGAAATGAAATCATGTCGGAATCTCTTTTCCCGGCGATTTTTTTCAGAATAAGATATTGTTCTGGAGAATATTCTACGGATTTAAGACGGAAATCGGAATTTAAAACAATCAGCTCATTTTTTATCGAATAGTTCGTCTCCCATTTTATTATATCGTCCTCCAATTTATTCCCCGGTGGAAGAGTGACGGAGGAAAGATCTCCTAATCCTAGGGAGGGCTTTAGCATAAGCGACTCGGAAACGCCGCAGGCAATATCAGTGCATAGCGGAAAAGTTCTTTTTTCCAACCCCATTTTTTCAATCAAAAAGTTTACAACCCCAGAGACCTTCGAGAACTGTGGTGGAATTATAACGTTGACGTTTTTCCCTTGAAGTAAAATTTCTGGGATATAGAACTTTAATTTTAATGAAAGCATTGATGACGTGTCAGAAAGCTTTTTGGGCGAGATATCAAAAGACCTAAGGCTGGCCTCGCTGTGAACCTGTCTGAGTAAATCTTCAGCGAAATCGAGTATTTGTTCCGGATTCTTCCGTACGAGGGACGCCCTGTACAGGCTGTCATTTATTCCATAGAATTTAATTTCTGTTTCCGCATCCGCCGATCCGCTTTCGCGAATTTCGCAAATGGTATTTATTTTGATCATGTTGTCTGAGGCTGGGATTATGGGTGAAGTCCTCAAAGTGTCGCCTTCGGGTTTCGCGACTAGATAACTTTTATCGCATAGATATGAAGGCATGAGTTCCTTGTTTGTTTCCCCGGTGGAATCCATCAGTATGTAGGAACCGTCATCTTTCTCTACGCAAGTGATCGCATGATTGAAGTACGGGTTTGGGACTTCCGGATCTTTTTTCGGTCCTGCCATTATCATAACCGGATAAGCTTTGAATCCGGCCAGCCGCAACATTGCCACAAGCAGTGCGGCTTTGTCTCTGCATACGCCGTATCGGTTTTCGAAAGTTATAGATACGTCATGAGGCTCATAGCCGGGGGCCTCATCTTCCGTTGTTATGCCCATGTATCGGACTTTTTGTGAGACGAAATCGAAAATGGCTCTGATTTTTTCCTCATCATATCCTTTATCTTCGCAAAGTTTTTTAACCTCTTCTTCCATTGCTGGAGTAGTTTTTTCTAATCTAGGCAGGGAAAGGTTCCAGTACCATTTAGATATGTCTTCCCAGCGGGGAACTGTTCCGACTATCAATCTCTGGACAACGGTGTATAAAGGGGGCATGTCTGGCTCAGGAAAGACCTGCGGGACTTTTTTTACGTGCCAGTTGTGCACTGTCCCTCCGTCGATTTTTTTACTGTTGTATTCGAATGTTCCTTTCACTTCGTCCTTTACTGCGAGATTCGCAAGTGGAAGTTTTTCCGGCGCGATAATCTCAACTTGGTAATCCAAAACAGGTTGGTCGGATTGAAGAGGAATTATGTCAGCCCAATTATTAGGCATTCTGGCCTTTATGGTTTTCTCAGTGAAACGGTAGTGTATGATATCGCCCAGTTCAAGACCCGGTATGTTGAGGGATTTAACCTTTTGGCTTGGATCGTAGATGTTTGATCCCATTTGGTGATGGCTAACAGATGTCCGACTATTCGACGGTATGTCGATTCCAACTATCCTTCCGTCTGTTTTGATCAGCTCGGCGAGGTTTATTTCTACAATCTGATAGTGACTGCTGAAATGTAATTCGAGAGTTCTGTTGTCGGCCCGACCCTTTTCGGAAAGAATCTTCACGTATACGTCATCAACATTTTCCGCAGTTCCATCTGGAAGATACTTTATGTTCTGGATGTCTGCCAGAAGTATATGGTCGGCATCAGGATAGCTTTCTGGCTTCAGTTCAAGTGAATTTTGGTATATTTTATGCGGGTTTGGGAATTCAATCGCTTGAATCAATCCAGAGAAAAAAGTGAAAATAAGTATGAGTAAGAGCCTGAAATTATTTTTATTTTGCATAACTGATCTCCAAGTTTTAGTCTTCTAATCGAATTGTGAATATAATCTTCTGCGAGTATAATGCAAAAGAAACAAAAAGTGCTATATTTGGCCCATAAAAATAGAAGGAGATGTTCGAAACATGAAAAAGCTTTGTTTTTCTCTGCTTATTCTTTCGTTGGCATTTTTAGCGGTAGGTCAGGATAAAGTTGCTGTTGCTGATATGGATAAGTTGTTTAACGAATACCACAAGAAGAAAATAGCCGACATTGAACTTAAGAGACAGGCAGAGACTTATAAGAAGTACGCTGAGGATTTGGGGAGCTCCCTCGAAAAGCTTCAGCAGGAGTTCAAAGAACTCAGGGACAGCTCCCTGAATATTGCCCTTAGCGATGTTGAGCGTGAGAGCAAGAGACTGGCTGCTCAGGACAAATACCGCCAAGTTAAGGAGAAGGAGAGCGAATTAAAAAGTTACAGTATTGAAAAACAAAATAACATAAAAGAAAAGTACGAGGAAATAAGGGAAAGACTAGTGGCGGAAATCAAGGCGGTTGTCGGGAAGGTCGCCGTTTCCAAAGGATATACTCTTGTTCTAGACAGCTCAGGGAAGACGAAAAACGAGATATCTTCGGTAATCTACTACGCCCATGAACTTGATATCAGCGAAGCGGTTTTGAAAGAGCTCAATCCGGTGGAACAGGCTAAGCCGGTCGCCTCTCCAGTTAACGCTCCGGCTGAACCACAGACAGCAAAATAAAAAATCCTAAGGAGTTGCATAATGGATAATAAAATTTTTACCGCTGGAGACATCGCGAAAATCGCGGGCGGTGAGATCGTAGGGGACCCGGGAGTTAAGATTTCGGGAGTCTCGTCATTAAAAGACGCCAGACCTCAAGACGTATCATTTCTTTCAAATAAAAAATACTCCTCTCAATTGTCTTCGACAAAATCTCTTGTGATAGTGGCAGGGAAGGATCTTGTAGGGAATTTCCCTAATAAGACGTTGATAATTTGTGAAAAACCAAACTTGTCTTTCTCCAAGATAATATCCCTTTTTGCGCCTCCCGCGATAAAATTTGATGTCGGAATACACGAAAGCGCATTCGTGGCGAAGTCCGCAAAAATCGGAACATGTGTTCACATTGGAGCCCACGTCGTAATTGAGGAAGGGGTTGAAATAGGCGACGGGACTTCCATCTGCGCCGGCGCTTATCTTGGACATTATGCGAAGGTTGGTAAAAACTCTACGATTTATCCTAACGTGTGCATAAGAGAGAGGTGCGTTCTTGGAGATAGGGCGATAGTCCACTGCGGGGCGGTGATTGGAAGTGACGGATTTGGTTTTGAAGCCGGACCGGCAGGAATTGTCAAGATAGAACAGGTCGGGATTGTTGAGATATCAGATGATGTTGAGATAGGTGCGAATTGTACTATAGACAGGGCGAGATTTGGCAAGACAATTTTAAAACGTGGCGTGAAGCTGGATAATCTTGTCCAAGTTGCTCACAACGTGGTGATAGGCGAATTTTCCATGCTCATTGGACAATCTGGCGTTGCGGGAAGCACGGAAATAGGCAGGGGATCCATAGTTGCCGCCCAAGCGGGAGTGAGTGGTCATCTTCACATTGGGGATGGAGTCAGGATTGCCGGGCAGTCGGGAGTGACCAAGGATATTTTGTCGGGTCAGTCGGTGGTAGGAACTCCGGCCGAATCTCCTAAGGATTTCATAGAGAGAATCGGGATTCCAAAGAAATTTCGAAACGTCCAGTTGATTTTAAACTCTTTGGAAAAGAAAGTCGCTGAACTCGAAAAAGAGATTGCTCGCCTGAAGGGGTGACGGTGAGCCTTCTGAAAACGGCAAATCAATATCAATAAAAAACAGAAAACGAATGAATAAGTCTTTAGCTCCACTTATAGTTTCGTTCGCGGTTATAATCCTGCTTACGTTTGTTGTAATAAATTCGAAACCAGGCAGGTCCGTCGAAGATCAGGAAAATCCCGCAGAAAAAAATGTTCTGACACTTAGACCAGCGAAGGAAAGAAGAGCTACTTATACCGGTAAGCCCCCCAGTGAATATTCGTCATCTCGCATAAATCCAGACTCCTTGCAACTGATCGAAAAGTCTAAGATACTTCTTGCCGAAGGTGATAGAGAGGGGGCGGAGGATGCGCTAAGAACTGTATTGGTGTTTTCTCCTGAAGATAAGACTGCATTGTCGCTTCTCGGAGGAATATTTTTTCGTTCCGGTAAATACGCAGAAGCCGAAGATATTTTTAAGCGCCTTATGGCGGCAGGAGGATCATCCGATGCGGCTACATTGAATCATCTAGCATCAACTGTTGCCAAGCTTGGGAGATACAAGGACGCAATTGAATTATGTATGAAAGCTCAGGAGATTCAGCCCGATTTTGCGGAAGCATACCTGAACTTATCCGCTATTTACGCGGCCTCTGGGGATGCGGAAAACTCATCCAAACAGATGTTATTGGCATACAGGCTCATGGGGTACGGAATTCTTTCGTATTCAATAGATCCTGTCTTTGATAAAGTTCGTTCAATGCCTGAGTTTCAGGAAATAATATCAAGGGCGAGAAAGGACTGGGAGAAAAAGACCGCGGAAGAAAAAGAAATAGAAGCAGGTCAGGATTCTGATGAACAAAATTAAAATTCTTCCGGATTCCGTAAGCAATAAGATTGCCGCCGGAGAAGTCATAGAGAGGCCGGCTTCGGTCATAAAGGAATTGCTTGAGAATTCGCTTGATGCCGGAGCGAAGCATATAAGCGTTTCCATAAGCGGTGCCGGAATAAAATCCATATCAGTTTCGGACGACGGATGCGGCATGTCCTATGATGATGCATTTCTTTGCATTGAGCCTCATGCGACAAGCAAAATAAGAGATGCCGATGATTTGAATTCGATATCCACTCTTGGCTTTAGAGGAGAAGCGCTGCCGAGCATAGCTTCGGTTTCCAAGTTCAGGTTGCGAACTAGGACGGAGGATTCTGCTGAGGGAACGGAAATAACAGTCGACGGTGGGAGGGTTACAAACTGCGAACCGGCCGGTTGTGCGAAGGGAACCGAGATCCTAGTGAAGGAACTCTTTTTCAATGTTCCGGCTAGGCGTAAATTCTTAAGTAGTCCAGAAGCCGAAGAGAAACGTGTTGTCGAAATGTTATACACCTTGGCGATTGCGAATTTCGCCGTTTCCTTTGAGTTTTCTTCAGAAGGCAAAGAGCTGTTTAATTCTCCCGGAGATGATTTGCCAGATTCAAGGCTGATATCATTTTTCGGGAAATCTTTTTTTGAAAATCTTTTGCCGGTCGAATTCGAGGAAAGCGGAATAAAGATAAGTGGTTTTACCGCCAAGCATGGATTTAGCAGGAGTTCGCGCAGGGAGCAGAGAATTTTTGTCAACGGAAGGCCAGCTGACTCCGCAGTAATATATTCCGGAATAAAGGACGCTTACGCATCCTTGACTCCGCATGGTAGATTTCCACCTATTATAATTTTGGTTCATGTAAACTTAATCGGGTGTTTTCTGATAATCTTTAAAATCAAC
>CAZXAC010000128.1:0-7314 GCA_964638335.1 uncultured Lentisphaera sp.
TATCCAATTATCCGGATTTTTAATGGGATTAATGGCTGAATGCGTGAGCACGCTTAACAATTTTTCTCTAGGCTAATTATTGGGTGGTAATTATAATGACTTTGACAATTTCCGCTATATAAATGCGTAGATATTTCTTTAAATTTATTTTTACTTTATTTTTTGGAATCCTTATATCGGGATTGCTCTTGGAACTGTTTTTTGTTATTCAACGCCGTTATATCGAAGGAAGAGCAAATAGATACAGAGAAAAGCATCATAACATATTTTCAAGCAGGGAGCTTTCGGAATGCTATTCTGAGAGCATATGGGAGAAAGCTTGGGTCTCTTATAAGCCAGGTGCGTCTTTAGAACGTAAAATTGGTGGAACCCAGTATTCCATAAAAATAAACAAGTACGGTTTCCGTACAAAAGAATTCTCTCAAGTTCCAGACCCTGGCATAATTCGCATTATTTGTATCGGCGGTTCTACGACCGTTCAGGGCGAGAGCAACTACGATACTTATCCAGCATTACTTGAGGAGCTCATTAGAGAAAGATTTCCTAATTTAAACGTAGAAGTTTTAAATTTCGGAGTTAGCAGTACTCCATCATATCATTGGCTCTTGCGTATGGAATGGCTACTTGCCTTCAAGCCGCATATTCTAATTCAGTATGACGGAATTAATGATATCTGTCTTAAGCATTTTTTTGCTTATGGAGGTAAGCATCGCTTTAGGAGATTCCTTAATCGTAGCAGACTTTTCCAACGACTATTTCCAATGAAAACTGAAGCTCTTGACGAATATTTCGGAGAAACTCACGAGGTTATGCGCTTGATTTCAGAGGAGTGTAAAAAAAGGCGAATACTGTATTTCACTTCGGGCTTTCCTGCTCCTAATCCCAAACAGCTTGATTATGATTTTAAGTGTTACCTAGATGTCGAGATGGCTTTTTGGGGGGGATGGCCTAGGGATAGATAGGTTTTCCGATTATTACCGTATCTTAATGCGTTATAATGAACTTCTCGAAGAGTTTGCTAACAGGAATTCCATATGTCTCATACCCGTAAATAAGAAATTGAGTTCTCCGGAATATTTTATCGACATATGCCATAACAATCGTAAGGGAAGGCAGAAATTGGCTGAAATTTTCCTGGAAAATATTTCTGAAAGTATAAATAATAATTTTAATTCGAAAGAGCAGTGAATATTTTAGAATATCCAGATGCGGAACTTACTCCAGCTAAATTTTAGTCAGCACATTATCGATAGATGCTAGATTATCGAATTGGGCAATGTGATTTGATATATATACGCTCCCAAATCATCATCCGATCGCCACCGATTATTGGTTGCAGACCCAACGAAGAATAGCGGATAAAGCTACTTTTCCGAAGTGGTCTGTTCATCCGAAGCAGGTGCTTTTTCCTTTTTAGCTAGTACGAGGCGAAAACCAGTGCTATAATCGCATCGAGAGGCCTTGTCAGCTTTATGGTCAGAGCGCAACGATTCCAAAACTGATATGTTCCAAGCGCCACCACGCCATCCATCGAAAGACTTATCCGAGGGAGATACTATTGTGCATTCCCAAGCATTTCCTCCGACTCCAAATAACCCCCATTCGTTTTGTCCGCTTTTGTCGACGTGACAAGTGACTTTTGATCCATCGCTGTATTCCGGAATCGTTCTTATTTTTTTTAACCTAGCGTCCTTAATCTCCTTGCCGCTGTAGTTTCCATATTTGGGAGGCATCTCCTTTCCCCAAGGGAATTCCCTGTCTTCTCCGCACGTCGAAAATATGTACCATTCTTGCCCTGAAGGCAGGCGGTATTCGTATTCTTCCGAAAGCCGGTCAAGTTCAAGTTCTCTTTTTGTAAGCCATTCAGCGTATTCACTGGCGTCCTTGGAACTTACCCATACAACTGGTTGCCTGTCTTCATCCAAAGCGTATTCTATAAATGGTCTCGGTTTGTGGTCTGGTCTAAATTTTTTGAACTCAAAGTTTGTCACTTCATATTTCCCCACCCAGCATTCCATATCTTTTATCCAAACAAATTCCATGCCAAGCTCGGGTGCTGTCCAGTTATAGCCCTCCTGAGGCATCCCTTCTTTGGATTTTTTCTGAAGCTCCGCTTCGCTATCGGATGAAACCGTTTCGCCGTTTGTATGGCTTGCTTTGAGCAATCCCAATTTTACCAATGATTCTTCTGAAAGTTCAGATGTAGGAAGCTCATGCTTTTTCATTTCAGCATCATAAAAAATTATATTCGCACTGGAGTTTGAAATTACCTTCGCTCCCTCATACGATTCCCCTGACTTTTTCCTTAAAACCCCATCGCTTTTTATAAGAGCAAGACTCTTGAATCTTATGTCATTGTATTTTATTTTTTCCTTGCCTCTAGCATGTTTTACGTCCACTGAGCTTTCATCGCTGGAAATTATTTTAACGTCCCAGATAAATTCCCCGGTAGTTTTTACAATGATGTCACCTTGGGTCTCCGAAAGTCGGAAAGCGAGATCCTTTCTAGCCGACTGCTTTTTGCTCAAATAATCGCGTTTTTTTTCTGCGAGGAAGGATTCTTTGAATTGCTCTTTCAGTTTTTCCGTTTCCGCCACGACACCAAATCTCAGTTTGTCTTCGTCGGAAAGATCATTTCGCGGAATAGTCGTAATCCCTATCTTGACTCCGCCGCTGGATGACAAACCATTGAATGTGCCTTCCGCGGAACGGCCTACTTTGGGAACGACCGAAACCTTATCTCCAACAGCGACTCTCTTGAATTTTTCGTTTGCCTGTCTGGTGGCTTCAGCCTTGCAAGCCTCTTCGTCGAAATTCGGATAACTGGAGTCGAATTCCCTGAGGGATTTGTAGGAAGCTTGGCTTTGAGCTGAAACAGGAAAAATGACTGAGCTGGAAAATAATATCCACAAACTAATGGAAACAGTAGCGATGAAAATATTCATGTTAATTATTCTCCGGATTTTAGATTGTAAAAGATAAACCTGGCGCAATAAAAACTACATCCCGTAAATCTATCTCATATAAGAAAAAAAACCAGCGATGCTTCTCTTTGAGTTTGCCTTATTTGCTAATAGATATTGCACAAAAACTATTTGCTGAGGTTGACAATAGTGCTTCTTGGGGCAATAATATTGACAATTTTATTTACCTGAGACTGACGTAGAATGCTTGTCCGCAAAGTAAACAAAAGTCTTGGCGGGCAGATTAAAAATTCGACTTGGTGCCAAAATGAAGGCAAAAATTCTTATAGCAAACGAGAACGGGCAATATCACATAAAAGTAGAAGGAAGAGCAACCTTCGAGGTCAGCTCCCCTCTAAGAAATCTGGCGAGAAGGCTTAGCGAGTCGCCGATGGCTGGGGTTTACGTGAACCTCGAATCGTGCTCCGGAATGGACAGTACTTTCATCGGTGTTGTAGCGATGCTGGGTCTCCACGCGAAAAAACAGAATGTGCCAGCAGTGATACTAAACTCCGACGAAAGCAATAAAAAGCTTCTGAATGGGCTTGGGTTGAGCAAGATATTTACTTATACTGAAGATGCCTACGCTGGACTGAAAAAATGGAGCGACGGAGCTCCTACGGAAAAAGTTGACGCTTTGGATACAGCTAAAACTGTACTTTCCGCCCACGAAACTTTGATGGGGATAGACGAGTCAAATGTCCCCAGATTCAAGAATGTCGTGGAATTCGTCAAGAAGGACATAGAAAAAACTGAGTCTCAAGACAAGAAATAATCCTTACTTCAAAGAGCCCGAGGCAACTTCGGCGTGTCCATGTTTTCAAGAAAAGGTTTATTATGCTTTTCCCTATGATCATTTGGGATTACAGCATGAAATTCAAGGCGCATCCTAAGTCGGCCGTCTCTAGGCAGTTCTGTGGACACCCCAGTCGTTGGTAAAGGCGTTTAAACCATGGACTGATTTTTACTCCCATGTTGATCACTGCGATTTTACGTGGAGCGAGAAGACCGAAAGCATGTTCTAAGTCGAATGCGCGCAATGCCCCCATTAACGGCGCTCCGTCACGATGTGTTGCGGGGACGTCTTCTATGATCACTCCTTTTACGCGTTCATCGAGTATGCCACGGTACAATGCGGCGATTCCGCTCTCTCCTCGACCGTAGAGAAAAATGTCGCCACCATTTGTACCATCGAATTCTTCCAGTGCGTTCATTGCCACTCCAATATCATGGAAACTTAGGGATATCGATGTGACGCCGATCAGTTGCATCGCGCGGGAGTAAATGTCCCTCATTGGAGGCATCCCTAGTCCGCGTCCGGTGATTCGAGGAATCTCCATCGGAAGATTGGCTGAAATACGAGGTTCAAGCCCAGCGATATTCACATTTTTTTTAGAAATAAATGACCTTATGCGACCTTCTATAAGAGGAATATATTCGCCTTCCGAACCGACTGCGAGGAATGTTTTTTTCTCTGCATTTCTTGGGGTGTCGATGGTCAGCAGTATATCCACTCCGTCCACCTCGCCCTTCATCAACGAGCGGGATACTTCTCCGAGTTCTCCGTAATAACGCCAATCCGCGCTGATTTGTAAGCGACTTTTTCGCTCCTCGGCTAGGGTTGACAAGCCCGGCACCTCGCTTCGGAGTTTTGAAATGGCCTTCTTTCTGATTTCATCCCATTCTTGCGAATTTCGCGGCAATGGGAGATTTCCATAAGAACTCAGGAAACGTGGTAGTAATTCCAGATGATTTGGATTTGGGGGCGTACCGTTGAAAACGGATACTTCGCTTTCTGAAAATTCAGCTCCCCCGACTTTGACCATTGGGCGTTCCTCTCCGTAAACATATTTATCAAACCATCGGCTTGTCGCTTTGTCGAAGACTGGATGATTTCCGTGCGGACCAACATCTTCCACCAAATCCCAGCGATCCTCACAGCCAAGCAGGGTGTAGGCCGTCTTGGCGCGTACGGCGAGCGCCTTCATTTCCTCTGGATTGAAAAGGTTGTCGTGAAGCGCGTAGCAAAACTGCGCGGCGCGGGGCGCGATAAGACCAGCGTAGACGCTAATATCTCGCTGGTACACATTGTTGGGGAACATGCAGTCACAATGTTTTCTGATGTGGCGATTAGCGATCATGTCGTACGGAGAACAAATCCCGCACAGTGTTGAGACCGCCTTTACCCTTTCATCAACGACAGCAAGATGAAAACTGCAGGCTCCGCCACCGGAGACTCCGGTTACTCCCAGACGGTTTTTGTCCACATGTTCATCGATCTCCAACACGTCCAGTGCCCTAATTGCGTTGAATGTCTCTCCTCCTGCGGCACTGTAGCCCATCGACAACCAATTTTTGGAATATCCCAAATCTGTTCCCCGATGTTCGCCTGGATTGTCGTTATGCTGGATAGAATCCACGATTAGGCATACATAACCGCGTCTTGCCCACATGATGGCATTGGGCTGATATCCACAGCTGCCAGTCGCGGTGTGACCGCAGACGTAGAGCACGCCAGGTCTTTTTTCGCTTTTATCCAAGTCAGGATAGTAGAATAAACCTGCACCCCAGCAGTCTGGAAGCAATTGATATGTGATCTTCTTGACTTTGAAACCTTTACCCTTTAATTCTCCGAGAATCTTCACCTTTGGATCGCATTTTGGTGGTAAAGGATCCAGTCCCAGAGCCCGCATGAATTCTTTGCGCAATGCAGGCCTGGCGCGTTCCCAGTCTTCCCGATTCTTAAACTCACAAAAGGCATCATCAGCCATTTTTTTTGCAGAACGTGTAAAGCTTTCCCATAGTGATAAACTCATATTTACTTCTCCTTGTTCTTTTCGGCTCTTTGAGGTTCAGTCCCAATATTTCCATCTATATGAGAGAAAATCGTCCTTTAGCTGGGTATTATATGCGCATTCATCTTAATTTGCAATTCGTTACCTTTGCAGACCGATATAGTTGCAGTACTCATAAAGCAACTCTGTAGATGGTTTGAATAGACGCAAAATGTTTTTCAATACGGAATTCGATCTTTTTTTTGCTTCCATTTTTTGAAAGATTTTAAGCACTCGGAACGACCCATTTTTATGGTTTTTAGATCTGAAGCGGTCTTAACCCCTTTTAGAATGGAGTATATCAAATTGTCGTCAAATCCTATTTTTTCGGCATCAGACCTAGTGCATCCGTAATATATGGCTGAGATTCTTGCCCAGTATATTGCCGCTAAACACATAGGACATGGCTCGCAGGTAGAGTATATTTCACAGCCTTTTAGAGAGAAGCTCTTCAGAATTTTACACGCTTTTCTTATTGCCGCAATTTCCGCATGAGCCGTGGGATCGTTGTCCTTTATAACTGTATTATGGGCTCTGGATATGATCTTTCCATTTTTCACTATTACTGCTCCGAACGGTCCGCCGTGTCGTGAGCGTATTCCAATTTCCGCCTCTCCGATCGCGTTCGTCATGAAAACGCCTTTATTTCTTGCTTGTGGCATTTAAGAGTCTCCTCCGGTCATGATCCTGTTTCACGTTCCATTTCTTCGAAAAACTTTTTCATATAATCGGCCCTTCTTTTCGCCAGTTTTCTGCCGGTTTTTGTGAGCATCTTGCTTGGCAAATATCTCATTTTTACAAGATATTCCCTGTAAGCTGAATCATTTCGGGAGTAAGAACTTGATTCGAGGGCTTCTTTCTCGGTGTTATGCAGTCTTGCTCCTATTCTTCCGGCAAAATGAAATGCCCTTCCTATCCCGACTGCTCCCAAAGAGTCGAGCTTGTCGGCATCATAAACGATTTTTTCCTCAATACTTATAGGAGGATCATCTCCCCTGAATCGGTGCCTCTTCACGCACAGGCAAACCTTGTCTACAAATTCCCCGTTCAAGAAGGATATTTTTTCTAATATTTTTCTTGCGATTTTAGCACCGCTGAGAGCGTGGCATTTCTTGCCTTTGCCGTGCATATCGGAAGATCTCGAAATGTCATGCAACAAAGAGGCTATCTCTACAACTTTCTTGTCGGCTCTTCTCTCGCCTCTGCATATGATTTGCGAATTTCGCAAGACTCTGGCAGTATGATCCCAATCGTGACAGCCGGGATTATTGCTAAGTTTTTTTTCGGCGACGGCTGAGATTTTTGAAAACAGTTTTTTATATGTGGTGTGATTCATTTTCAGGGAAACCAACTTTTGTTATTGCATCAAGCTACATTAATGCGCGAAACGTCCAGTTCAAACTTGAGGCTTTTGGGTTGTAAACGTTTGGGATTCTTTGTTGCTATTTTTTGTAGGCAGATGATACTGAGTTGCATTCAAAGAGTTAGGAAAGACAAGAGATATTTTGAGGGATGTT
>CAZXAC010000129.1:0-7223 GCA_964638335.1 uncultured Lentisphaera sp.
GATCCTTATCGCTTAAGCCCAGTTCTACAATACGTCCGCGCACAGATTTATGTGAGGTCATCAGACCACGGATACTGCTAAGATTTCTTCGGATCTTTACATTGACCATCGCAGGATCAGCAAAGAGTTTGAAATCCGGAATTAAAGTTAACTCGTATAGGCTGGCTCCCAATGTTTCACCATCAATACCATTCTCTAAAGCCGTCAACAAATACCTAGCACTTGCGACATCATCTACATATATCCAATCTTCTTCAGCTAATAAGTCGAATAAATCATGTATAGGTCCAACTAATGTTGCAGGCAATCGATCAATGAGAGATTTGACCAATTCCTTATAGATGCCATTAAATGAAAGTTCCTCAAAGGTAGCCACTCCAAAGGAATCCTCGGCGCTGGTTCGAAGTGAGTTTGGAATAAAAACAAGCAATGGTTTTCGCAGCTCACCGTTAGCACTAGGATTTCGTATTTCGACTAACTTGGTGGATGTAATCCGAAAGGGGAGTTCTTCGTGATCATGACCACCCAGAATAAAGATGTTTCCATCTGTATAAGTCCGACGAAGTTCTTTACAGACAGATTCCATTACATCATCGTCAAGGTCTGTCACCCGCATACAATGCCCCGGACCACGGCCGTCTAAAGTCGCTTCAATACGAGGGCCTAGCAATTCAGCAACCGTATCGTTCATTTTATCCCTAGATAATTTAGTAAAAGTATTGCTCATTTACGTGGCTCTCCATCCAGCATAGCCCCTTGGCCTCTCTCGATAGCATAACGAGGCGATATTTTCTGGGTCACATACGCGTCCGACAAATCTTGGTAAAAACCTATTTCACGCAATCGTCGTTTGAATGCTTCAAGATTTAAGCGAAGTGCCCGCCTATCTACGATACTGCAATTATTAGCTTTAATGTGCTGGCCATCTTCCGGCAGGCGATCTATGTATAAGCCATATCGATTTCTTAAAAAGCCCAGTAGATCTTCAACTCGTAATTCACGAGTTACGAAACGTCCTTCCTCATATGCTAACACAGCAACCTGCAATAGCACTTCAAGGAGCTTGCTTCCAAGGACAAATCGACGGGGACTACCTTTAGTGCGGGACTGTGCAAGCAAACCGTTTTCCTTATTCTTAAGAAGTAATGAATCTAAACACTCAGTAATATATTGCCTATGGTATTTGCCTCGATATGCCATAAGAATTTCAATAAACTTGTCGAAATCATCAAGATCTATAGACAAAACTTCTCGAATCTCTGGGTCTAATTCTTCCCCATTAGAACCAGAGTCTTCAACCATCCTGGAAAGACGAGCAGAAAAATATGTTTCCCTATTTTGTTGATGTTCTGGTTTGAGTAGCGACAATAGATCATTCACGCTAAAAAATCCATAAGAGGGCAACGGCATTTTCCCTTGAAGGCGAAGGTTGTCTGCCATTTCATCTAGTTTCTTTATGATGAAATTGGCCTGCACAAAAACAGGGATTTGTCGATATAAACGGTCGGTTGATTTGCGAGCGAGTTCCGACATATGTGGATTATTTACATCTGCCATATCCACGATTATAGAGATCCGATATGGACACCCTTCCAGTGCATTGTCCAAGCCAGATTTAATTGGACATTCCTTCATACTACAAAGATCATTGCCAGAACGTTGCTTCACCAGCTTAGGGAGCATGTGTAACAACTTAAGGTGATATAAAGCCAAATGGAAAGCCATCAAAGTTTTTAAATAATCTACCAACACAGACCGGGGGATATAAGGTTCATACGCTAAAAGCCGCAATAAATCATCCGCCATGATATCAGCCTGACCTATACACAATGGTTGGAATCTGGTAGGCTCATCAGAGCTTTTGGTATCCTGAGTAACTTGATGATCAAGACGCAAAATTGCCTGAGTTTCTACATCAACATTAAGATTTGCATCATACTTATCCGTATGGAAGTCATAGCCTGTGAAAAAGAAACGTTTCAAAGCATCACGAGCAGCTTGCCCCTTACCTCTGCGAGCGTAAAAGAGCAGCCAATAAATTTGTTCGGCAGCACCATAATCGCGGGTATGCTTAACATTACGAAATTTATAGGTGTTTCCATGTAATGGCCGTGGCGCAGCGACAGCTTGATTAGCTTTCCCACGATTTACCAAATCCAATAAATCTGTTTCTATCCATTTTCGACAGACTTCCTTATGATCACCAAAACCATCAAACCATTCCCCCCTATCAAGAAATTCGTTAAGAAAATCATCAACATCTAAAATTCGTCCTCGGCTAAATCGGCTGGCATAACCATCATATTTAAGTCGAGGGAATAACATTGTTAAAACTCGGTCCATTTCAATATGTTTAAAATCAATATAAGTTGTTTTAGGTGTACGGAATTCCTTATCTCTACTTTTGATACTCATAATTATGTCTCCCGGCTTACTTTCCCCAGATGCAGGACACCGTTTTCCTTACGACGGATCTGGAAGAAATCAAAACCGCTTTCCGTCAAAAGAATTTCATGGTATGGCGCAGCGGAAAGAATATTTTTGAAAACAGCCAAACTGAGATAAAAGCCCTCTTGTTCCTCGATACTCGGTCTATATCCTTTGTTTAACCGCATCAACATTTCATAAACATCGAGATTAATTCGCAAGCTGGCCACGTGGTTATCACCAGAATTATAAATAAGTACAAGAGCTTGGGACAAACATTCCAGAAATGGATGGGCGGCTGTTTCTTGTTCAGTGCGTAGAGTAAAGAGTCCTCCGTCAAAAAGTCGATAACTACGAATAGTACCTTTTTCCACCTGGCGGACTTTTAATGCTAATTGATTACCTAACCGGTCTGGATCACTTAGGCCTTCACCTCGGTTAATTGCACGAAGAATTGTTGCGGCGTCATTTTTATTTTTTATACCGGAATCCTTAATGGCTGCAAGAAATGAATCAATGCTTCCATATGGAAGCATCCCTTTCCAGGCACTATCACGATGTTCAAAAAAAAGGCGGCGGCGCATATGGGAAAGATAATCACGATGTTTTGAAATCAATCTTGGACGGTTTTTAGAAGTAAATTCTCTGGGTAGGTTACGAAACAGCGCCGCAATAAGCTCATCGTCATAACCGGCTCTTTCAGTAAAGGAAAACCGGCTCATCGGTTTAGATTGTGGATTTAAGAAATCCATTTCACGATCCATTGCTGGATTGCTTACCTCAGCCACATCGATCTCTCGTAATAATGAGATGAGCCGGTCATTTGAACCTTCACTTCCCCCCAACCATGAGTTAAAGTAGAGGCTATCAAGAATTCGATTCTTGTTCACTTCTCCACCGTTTTGGTAAAGATTATGGATATCGTCGCAATTACGTGTTCCAACTAGCATAAAAGCCAACGCTGACCGCAGGTCACGCATTGTGATGTGCAATCTACCCCGCAAATGGGTAATAGTGTAAAGCATTTTCAATCGGTCTATCACCTTGGGGCCAGCGACAGGATCCTGAAAAGTCTTGATATTGTGATAGGCGTAACATTTGGCCTTGATGTCGCACTTTTCACAAGCTTGCCAATATTCCTGATTGCACATGCGTGCAAGTAGGCGTTCCAGAATTGAAGATTGAGTTCCCGAGGGCTCAGCTACCACTGAGCGTAGATTAAGGTTAATTACCACCACCCCTTCTTCCGGCATGCTCCCCAAAAGTCCCTTCTTAATATGCATAGACAACAATGGGAATTTGTCCTCATGTTCAAGAAAGAAATCAACGAGGCGGCCCTCATTAATCGCAATCAGTCGAGTTTGATTTTCGGGCCAGGCCGAATTATCTTTCCCGACAAAAGGCGCAAAAAATTTCTGCAATACAGCGTCATTACGTTCATCCCCTTCATCCTGGCTACCATCATAGTTACTCTGATATGTGTGCCCCTTAAGCTGAAAGACAGCACCATTAACTCCCCGTTGCATCTGTGCACCCTTACTTTCCGCAAAGGTTTCAAATTGCTGGATAAAAGCCGTCTTGCCGTCACCCGCATTACCACTGATGATCACCAACCGAAACTCCCCTTTAAGCAGAGCGGGTTGGAGTTTTTCGTCAAGATAAGTCGATACATATGTCGCTTTGCCTACTTCGTCTAAGCCACGAGTCCCCGCATTAGACACTTGACTTTGACTATATAGTGTTAAAAGATGCATCACAAAGGGATTTGTGTTCGGTTTGGTTGGCTCGAAGCTCAATTTAGCTACAACTTTATGACCGGCATCTATTTCACTGGTGCTAAGAACCGACCGATAATGTTTAACCACCGCTAAAGCAGATAAAAACTCCTGTACCGAAGCAAATCTATCCTTACGTTCCGGTTCGATCATCTTCACCAACACAGCGATCAAGGATAAACTTAAATCTGCACAGCCCTTGAACTGTTTAGGATCCTTTGCCTGCCCCTTAATCGGTGGAGTCGGCCCGTCAAACGGATATTTTCCAGTTAAACATTCATAAAATGTAATCCCCAGAGCATAGAGGTCCCGGTCTTTACGATCAGCAGCTTCGGGTTCACTTGAATAATTATAATCTGGTGGAACATAACGACGGGTGCCACCTCCCCCCATAACCTCATTGTTTTCAGAAACAGCAACATTGAAATCAATTATTCGGACACCCTTGTCTGTCCAAAGAAGATTAGAAGGCTTCACGTCTTGGTGATATACCCCATGCTTATGCAGATGTCCAAGTCCCTCCGCAGCTTCTCGGACTATACGCACGGAATCTTCAAGCGACAAAGCC
Organism: uncultured Lentisphaera sp.; assembly: GCA_964638335.1. Taxonomy (GTDB): domain Bacteria; phylum Verrucomicrobiota; class Lentisphaeria; order Victivallales; family GWF2-50-93; genus DYMC01. The sequence continues at coordinate 4,771 of CAZXAC010000129.1, forward strand.
TCCGCCTCGATCAGACCTGAAACATCAAGACCTTCCACGTAGTCAAAAACAATATATGGTGTCTGCTTAGCATCAGTCATCCTGTCTGCCCAAACAACCTTTACAACGTGAGGATGCTCTGGTAGGTTAGTGAGAGTTTTATATTCTCGGCGTAAGCGCTCATAAATACTTCGACGGTCTTTCGTCACCAACTTGATAACCCGTACTACATCACCCAAGGAATCAAATACCTTATAGGCTACTCCGAAACCTCCACTTCCTAATTTCTTTTGAATGCGAAATCGATCTGCCAAAATAAAATCCTGCGGTAAATTAGTCAAATCATCCGGGAACTTTGGTGTTTCTGACAATGGACTACCTGCGACAGGTGTGGAATTATTCTTGGCTTCAGGTAAAATCAGATCATCTAAGGCTTTCCTGGCAATAGCTGCACTGGCATAACGATCTTCCGGATCAAACTCACAGAACATCTGTAACCATTCGTCGATCCCATTGGGTAAGTCCGGTTTATGCTCCGTAGGTTTCATCGGAAATTTGCCATCAGCCTCCATCATCTGATCAACATTTTCAAAAGGCAATTCACCAGTTAACAGTTCATAAAAAATTAGGCCAGCGGCATATAAATCAGAGGCAATGCTCGCCTGGGAAGGGTCCTTAAAGCACTCTGGAGATTGGTAAGCTGCATCGAGGTCATCTACAATCTGATCAGCAATCGTCGAGGTGCGATTTTTGCCAACCCGGGCAAAATCGAAACCAGTAACGCGCGCTTGTCCCCCTTTGGTTATCAGTAGTGCATCCGTAGTCAGATTGCGATGGATTACCTCATGGCGATGAGCATGATCCAAGGCCGACAAAACATCCCGCATTACCTGAAGTTTCTGGTCAAAGGTCAGAGCTAGCGATGTTTTATTTATATGCAACCGCAAGGCTTGGCTAGGCAAATCCTCAGTAACTAATACGACCTTATCTTCATCATCATTGATAAAAAGGTCCTTAACAGCCAATATATTGGCATGGGTTGGCATGTGCGCCACAGCGCGGTACGCATTACTTATCTTCTTAAATTCTTCCTTACGAGCGACTTCATCCTGATAAGGATCGGTCTTATATACACGCAACCGGGCAAACCCCCCACTCTTACCTAACAAATTGTGCTTGGCACGATACTCAGTATACCGGTCAGTTCCACCCAGCTTCTCTTCAACCTGCCAATCACGAAATACCATGGCCGCACTTTTGGGTTTGGCGTTACCAGTGATCGCCTTGATAATTTGAGAGTGGAAGCGGGAAATGTTATCCAACCGATTGTCAGGGATGCGGCTTTGGTCACGGAAATATTTCAGGCAGTGCTTCAGATCAGTTACATCAGGGCTATCGATACCTGCTTGGTCATATACGGTGGCGTCGTCGGCAGTGAGCAGTACGGTGGCATGCACGTGAGCCTTGCGCAACTCGATGAGACCGGTGTTGCTTTCACGAATAATCGCAGCCATGCTCTTGGCGTGACTACGCAATTTGGCCAGTGGCGAAAAAAACGGCTGTCGTCCCTCAGGATACCACTTGGAACCGTAAACATCGATATTGCCCCTCGTACCTTTGACATCCACCAAATAAATTGCGTGAGGAGCGAGAATAGCGATGTCAATCTCGAAAACTTCCTCACTCTGACGCATCTCGAAATTATGAAATATTAACCAGCCGTCAGGCAAATGGTCCCGAAGAAACCCAATCGCTTGACGTTCAGATTCGTTCGTGGGTTGCCCAATGGGTATAACTTTCGCCATTAGCAACCTCCCTCTTCAATAGCGCGCTCAACGAGGGTACGAGCTTGGGATTCTAAAGCATTGCTCGTTGTTTTCGAATTAATGAAAATCTCCATTTTTTCACAAACTCGATCGATCAAGCCGTCTTCAAATAAAGGAACTGGAACTTCTCGATATTGGCCTTCATTCATATGTGGAATAGAGCCGCCATAGGGTAGCCTTTTCGTCACAATTTGTCCCGCCCGAGATGCTATAAAAGCATAAAGGTATCTCAACATACGCTTATCTGGTGATGTCAGTCGCAGCATCAAACCACTAATCGCGGAGCCAACAAGACTAGGAATTATCCAAGTGTGACGACAGATCAGGCCATAGGTTTGACCAAACGCCTGTACTAAAATCCCCTCTTCATTAACTATGAGCGTCTCAATCTTGGGTGATTTTCTTGCTAAATGCCCCTTCGGTTCTGGCGTCCAATAATAAAGAGCATCCCCCGAGAAATATGGATACCCGTAATCGGGTTCATTAGTCATGACTCTGGAACTAATTGGAGGCAACATTACGTTTGCAATTTCGCCAACTGATGTATGAGATCCTGAGTGAATATTGCCTTCTATGCGGATAGCCGATGGCGAATGATAGGCGGCATCAACACGTTTCAGTAACGATGAAGCATTAACGGTTGAAAAT
>CAZXAC010000130.1:0-7210 GCA_964638335.1 uncultured Lentisphaera sp.
CATGCCTCCCACCAATGCACACTGGATTCGGAGCTTTTAATAAACTTCTGCATTTTAACTGTCGAAATCATCTTCATCGAGGCCGTAAGTTTCCTCGTGTTCGACAGGCTTGTTATCTTATGGTTGAATTCCCTTATGCCTTGCATTAAAAAAGACCTTCATGATTTCAAATTAGAGTGATTATTCTTCTTGCGGACACGTTTTGCTCCAATCACAAGCTTCCTTATGCCTTCTGTTCCGTCGGCTTTCATCCATGCTCCGACGAAGCCGGAATTGCTTACCACTTGCGCAATCGCCGCAAGCGACATGAGATGTACGCTCCTCATGTCTATCGTACCACCTAGGAAGAAAAACACGTGCACGTCGGGAGCATCTATAGACATCTTCACTCCCTGAATGCAGCGCACCGGAATTATGGCAAACTGCCTTTCGCCGTTTGATACCATGTGCGGAACAGCGAAATCTGGGGTGAGCGCGGTGGAAGCGAGTTTCTCCCTGGCGTAAAGCCTCTCAAGAATTATTTTCGGATCGGATTTCAACTTCGCGGCAAGGAGCTTCGAAACCCTATCAAAAAGCTGATCCAAACTTATCTTCTCCCTGATATCAAGAATTTCCGCGTCGGCAATTATCTGGTCAAAACCATCCCTATGAACCATTTCACCTTCATCTGGAGTGAGTATATCGCCTATCTCCGCGTCAAGGTCAGGCGATCCAAGTTCCCTGGAGGCAAAATATTCTATCATCCTCACCAGATCATTGCCGGCCGGCTGGCTCGTCTGAGAAATCGCCGCTATTATCTTGAGATTCAGCCCCGCGTCAACATCTTCGTAAGACAAATCCGGATTGAACAGCTTCTTAAACTCGACAAGAACCTCAGCGGCTCTTTTCTCCAGCTTATCATCAAAAAATTTCTTCTCCGAAAGTTCCGACATGAAATCAGGATGCTTCAGCATCATGTACTGAAGAAAATGCCTTTCAAATCCGGCCAGTTTCGCGGTAGGATATTCGTCCAAATAACCTTTAGTACCGGCATAAATTATCATAATCTGGCTCGCCACATCCATCGGACAATATTGTTTCTGCTTCAAAATCTCGGTTAGCCTCTCACCACGTGCGAGCTGAGATTGAGTCGCCTTGTCAAGATCCGATGCGAACTGGCTAAACGAGGCAAGCTCCCTGAACTGCGCCAACTCAAGACGCAAAGAACCGGCAACCTGCTTCATCGCTTTTATCTGGGCCGATCCGCCAACACGCGAAACCGATACTCCCACATTAATCGCCGGACGCAATCCCGAATTGAAAAGATTGCTCTCCAGAAACATCTGCCCATCAGTTATAGAAATTACGTTCGTAGGAATGTAAGCGGAAATATCTCCGGCCTGAGTCTCGACTATCGGCAAAGCCGTCATGGACCCTCCCCCCTTCGCCTGGCTCATCTTCGCGGCACGCTCGAGAAGACGGGAATGCAGATAAAATATGTCTCCAGGGTATGCTTCACGCCCCGGTGGACGCCTGAGGAGAAGCGATATCTGGCGATATGCCTGAGCTTGTTTGGTAAGATCATCGTAAACAATCAACGCATGCCTGCCTGAATCTCTGAAATACTCCGCCATCGCGCAGGCAGAATACGGTGCAAGATATTGCAATGCCGCCGGGTCACTGGCAGTCGCGCACACAACAGTCGTAAAAGGCATCGCACCGGCTTCCTTAAGCTTCTCCACAACCCTCACAACCGAAGACCTCTTCTGACCTATGGCAACGTAAAAGCAGTGGACCCTGTCTCCTCCACATCTCACCTGATTTATTATAGCGTCAACGGCAATAGCCGTCTTGCCTGTCCTGCGATCACCAATTATAAGCTCCCTCTGACCACGCCCTATGGGAATCAGCGCATCTATCGCTTTTATTCCTGTGTAAAGAGGTTCGCACACATTCTCACGGTCAACTATCCCCGGCGCATTCCTTTCTATAGGATAATTATTTTGTGCCCTAGGCGCAGGCATGTTGTCAAGAGGTCTTCCGAGCGGATCCACTACCCTTCCAAGCAATTCCTCTCCCACGGGAACTGTAGCCACGGAGCCCGTCCTCCTTACTACATTGCCCTCCTTCACGTTCGATGCCTCATCCAGTAATATCACTCCTATGGAGTCTTCTTCCAGGTTCAAGGCGATACCTGTAACATTGTTTTTTCCGGGCACTTCTATTTCTATAAGTTCTCCGGACATCACCGAGTTTAGCCCGTATACTATGGCTATGCCGTCTCCGCACTGGATCACTTCACCGGCGTCAGCCATGTTTCCTGCTGGAGCAAACCCGCCTATCTCTCGCTTGAGCGCGGAAATAATTTCACTTGACCTTATATGTTTTTCCATGCGTATATTTTACACTCCTGATCTAATAAGAATCATAATCCATGAATTTGAGTTCCATCAATCGACTTCCTGAGACATTCCAGCATTGAAGAAGCACTGCAATCAAACATCGTGTCTCCAAACATAAACTTAAAACCGGCAATCAAATTGGAGTCGCAAAAATACTCTATCAAGAAATTTTTAGAGAACCGCTCATCAAGCCGTTTTTTTAAATCGGATCTCTCAGCGTCTCCCAAAGTTTTCGCCGATACAAGCCTCGCTTTGCTAATGCCATTCTTGAGGTCATAAAGTAGTTTGAATTCTTTACAAATATCTTTCAAAAATTCCAGTCTGTTTTTTTCTACAAGGATCGCAAGTAAATTCGAGGTAAGTGTATTAATCCACGGAGAGAAAGCTCTTTCGATTAGTCTTTTCTTCTGCTCTTTCCCAGATGCGGGAGAAGCCAAAAATTCGTAAGCGACAGTTTCCTGTTCCAGTATATCCCGTATCATCTCAACGTCCGAAGCAAGTTCGCACAAGGCACCCCTTTCGCAGGCAATCTCAAAAAATGCCAACGCATAATGCTTCGATATTTCATTCCCAGCTTTCATCTCTTGTCCAGTTGTCTTTTGATAAACTCTCTGTGGGCGTTATCATCTAGATCTCGCTCAAGGATCTTGCCTGATGCCGCAATTACCATATCCACAGCACTGCGCTTTATCTCGTTCATCGTTTTTTCCCTTTCCAAAATTATCTCTTCCTTGATTTTCAACATAGCCTTCTCCGCGTCTTGATTGGCCCTATCGACGATGCTCCTAGAAACGTCTTCAGCTTTCTTCCTGGCTTCATCAATAATTTTTCGCGAATTTTCTTCGGCCAGCTTTATCATTTCCTCCTGCCTGATGGATATCCTATCCAACTCCTCCTTCGTCTTCCTCGCATTTTCAACTGCATCCTTTAAAGTCTGTTCCCTCCTGCGGACAGATTCCATCATCGGCTTCCAAGCGAATTTCGACAACACCAAAAACAGTAGGCCAAAAACTATCCAAGTCCATATCACCAATCCCGGATCCATAGAAAATATTCCAGACCCGCCAGCACCATGATCACGGGCTTCCACCGGAGCATGTTCAGCAACGCTTAAACTAGAAATTGTATCATTGGCTTGCATTTAATTAGCATCACTTTGTGAGAACTATCAAAAGACATATCACCGCCGCGAAAAACGCAACCCCCTCAATGAGAGCCGCCGAAAGTATCATCAACGTCCTTATCTCGTTCTTCATTTCAGGCTGCCTCGCCACAGCTTCCTGAGCCTTTCCTCCGATGTATCCGATTCCGATCGCCGCTCCAAGAGTGATTATTCCCAGAGCCAAGGCCGCAAGGCCGTAATCCGCAAACTTTGAACCCGCCGCAACTAATTGTTCGTTCATTTCCGTCTCCTTATTTTATTATAATAATATTATCAATGATGTGATGACGCCGCCGATATGAACAACGCTGAAAGCAAAGTAAAAACCAATGCCTGAATTATCGCCACAAGCATTTCAAGCAGGTTTATAAAAAGCGCCATGGGAACCGCAACAGCCGCCGCCAATGGATGCACTATAAATATCAGAGCCAGCAGAGAAATTATTACGAAATGCCCCGCCATCATGTTGGCAAAGAGCCTTATGGCAAGAACAAAATTCCTTATAAAAATCCCTAATGTCTCTATCACCAAAAGAAGACATGCTATTATCTTAGGAATTCCCTCAGGCACCATATTTTTGAAAAAACCCAGAGGCCCTAAACATTTAGTCCCATAAGCAACCACGCAAAAGAAAGTCATAGCCGCCAACGCCGATGTCACATTCACATTGCTTGTAACTGTCGGAAACATTGGGATAAGACCGAGAATATTCGATGTAAGTATAAACAGGAATAATGTCGAAAAAAACGGCATCCACGCATCTCCACTATCCCCCATGGTCGGGACAACTATCGAGTCGCGCACAAATAAAACAATCGGCTCAAGGAGCCCACCAAGAAAATTGGGAATGATTCTGACTCTTCCGAACGCGCCAATACATAAAACCGACAAAATCCCAGCGCTTATCCATAACATCAACACATGACGCGTAAAACGCATCTTTAATCCTAAAATATGTATGTCTTCAATGACCAATTCACTGAGAAACGGCACCGGACGCCACGATTTTCCATCCGAGACATGATGCATCAGGGTGTCCGATATATTGTCCGCCTCCGCAAAGGATGCGGCGAAATAAAACAACACCCCTAAAAAGAGGATTTCGAGCCTTTTCTTCATAGAGACTCCGTGACAAATCAAGAGGATTCTTGTCTTTAATCAATGAGATTTAGACGATTGGGGTTCTAATTTATGTTATAGGATGAGTTTTTCAATCAAAAAAAAACAAATTAATCCTAAAGTATTGCCAATCAAATTATTATGTTCTTAGAAATCCTTGGGTGGGGTTGGCAATTCGAGAATTTTACCATCAATAAGAGGTTTCGAAAAATCCCTGTATCTGCGAAAAAAATCAAACTTGGATAGATAATTCATATTCAAATTATCCTTGTCTCCTATGAGCACATAGTTTATCCCCAAGTCCCGTAAACGGAAATTCGCCTCTTCAAAACTCATGTCAGGTTCAAATAAAAACCTGACTTCCGGACTCCAAATCGGCAAAATCCTTATCCGCCCACGGATCTCTCGATTGCCGTAAAGAAACGCGTGATGCCTGTTGGCATCTGAAAGTATCGCCGAACCAACAGGAAGCTTCTCGGCATAAACAACAACTTCGTCCCTCGGATGAGGACTCTCAATATTTACCGCACCTATGAGAACTTTCAAAGGGAATTTGCCAATAAGCGCAGGACTGTACGGGACAATCATATCCTGGAGTAATGCCGCATAGGATGAAATCGTCAACAACACACATGATATGAAAAATCCGCACTTAAGCTTCCCTGAAACCCACAAAAACACCCCAGCCCCGGAGACAGCAAACATCGCAATCGCAGGACTTAAAATCCTCATCGAATGGAACAACCCAGCCGGAATCCATATAGAGTACAACCACAAAAAAATGAAATACATGCAAGATAAATGAATAAAATAATTTTTCGGCTTAATAAGAAATGACATCAAACCTGTGACCACAACCAATCCCGCGACAGAAAAAAGTCCGTACACAAAGGGCATGATTATTTCCGGACTGATATATCTGCCAAGCCCTATCGAATGCTTGTATCCTTCAATTATTCCAGCATGAACCGAATTAACAGGAAAAATCCCCAAAAAAGGATTACTATAAAAAGGATTCCCGGTAAGGACAAAAACCCTTATGTACCAAGGAAAAATAAGTATCGAAGAAAAAAACAAATACTGCAAAAGAAATTTAAACGGCATCTTTTTGACCAATATTGTTGTGAGCCCGCAAACCAGCAATATTCCACCATATTCCCTAGACAACGCCCCAAGCGATGTCGCGAAAGCCGCGAAAATCGCAGTCCTAAAGTCTAGATCCTTGTCATGAAGGAAATACATAAGGGCAATAATCGAAAGCGCCGTCAGACCAGTCTCTTGGCATATGGCCACCGAATAAAAAAGCAACGTGGTAGATGACAATAACAGTGCGGCAAAAAGACCGGCATTTTCTTGCTTGAAAAGTCTCACGGCAAGCTTCCATCCAAAACAAAAGATAAATATAAACTGAAAAAATACCGGGATAAAAACAAGGGACTCCTCCGGTTTGCCAAATAACATAAAAAGGAAAAAATAAGAAAACGATACCATCGGAGGAAACGAATCGGTAAAGAAATATATTTGATAGTCCTCCTTCGTTAAAGGAGGATAAAAATCAAAAGTCCCTAATTCCAAAATTCTTGCGGGCAGGAAAAACCACCTAAAATCCTGATCTCCACGGGAAATATAAAAAAAAGAAGTCTTCAACAAGATAAGGACAAAAGACAAAAAAACAGGAATGAGCCAAATCAATTGCTTCCTGGATATTAAAATTTCAGACTCCACGGGTTCTAAACTTATCTTAAGATTATGAATCGCACAATACGCATACAGCAACGCAGATACGGACAAAATCGACATTCCGACACTAAATAAATTCAAGCTTATCCCCAAGACTCCCAAAACGAAAATCACTTGAAAAAGGATAACTAACGAGATCACGAAAGAAGTCCCAGCAGAGTTCGCCCTGCCCAAAGCTCTGTTCAAAAGAGCGCCAGGGATAAAAAACCCAAAGACTATTCCAAAAGCAAGTAAAAACGATGCAAATATCTGCATCAACGCTCCCATAAGGTTTTCAATAATTAGATTAATACTGAGTTGCATTCAAAGAGCTAGGAAAGACAAGAGATATTTTAACGCAATTCAGTATAAGATTCAAGATAATCTAAGCAATTTTTTCTGGTATTCTTAAGATCAAATCATATAGGCTGTGGTTCCTATAATTCAAATGAAATTCGCATTCTTTCAAGTGCAAATACAACATTCTTTACTATCGCTCCGTGTTCGATGACTCCACGAACTCGTCTTACGTCAAAGAAGCTTCCATCCATCTCGACAAACTCGGGGACTACGGCTAAAAATGTCTTATGGCAAATTCCCTCCCAGAGCCGGATTTGAGATATTTTTCGAAGATATATGATCTTTTGTCCTCCTACGCCAAGGCTACGGAGGACATCCTTCGCCCTTTCTATTTATGACGGCCCTCGCCATCCGTAGCACGGCTAAAGCCGGGCGAAGGATGGTGGGCGCTACTGGACTCGAACCAGTGACCTCTACAATGTGAATGTAGCGTTCTAACCAACTGAACTAAGCGCCCTTTCGGTAGAGG
>CAZXAC010000131.1:0-7126 GCA_964638335.1 uncultured Lentisphaera sp.
TCATCAGAGCATCTCAAGTGTTCCGGAGAATGTTGCAGGAAGAATGACTCACCTGGCCGGCAGGATTGGAGTTGCATTCAAGAGGTCTCTCGATGTTGACGGATTCAATTTCCATTTGTCCGACGGCTCTTGTGCCGGTCAAGTGGTGATGCACGCGCACATGCATGTAGTTCCAAGACATCCTGAAGACGGTTTTCGATGGAATTGGCGGCAATTGAAATACGATTCGGATTCTGAGAGGGATGAATTTGCGGGGAAAATAATGAGCAAGCTGAAGTTATGAAAGACCTACCAAGAACAAGAGAAGCTTACGTTGCAGGGCAATTTTACGAAGGAGACCCTTCGCGTCTTCGCGCTGGGGTTGAGTCGTATTTGCTTGCGGCCGAGGACATGTTGAAGAAAGATCTCCTTTCGGGTGTTCCGCTTGCTGTGATTTCTCCTCATGCTGGTTATGTATATTCGGGTAAGACTGCGGCGACAGCTTTTTCCATCTTGAGGGGGAGAAAATACAAGAGGGCGATTGTGATAGCTCCATCGCACAGCTACAGGTTACAAGGTCTCGCATACGGAGATTTTGACTTTTATAAAACGCCTCTTGGCAGTATAAGTATTGATAAGGAAGCTGTTGCGAAAATTGCGGATGCTTGCGATTATGCCATAAATGCCGAAAGGGTGCATCTGAATGAACATTCACTTGAAGTTCAAATTCCGTTTTTGCAGATTGTTCAGCCGGATATTCCCATAGTCCCTCTGATATGCGGATTTGTGGAAGGAGATATTGCGGAGAGGATTTCCGATGCGCTTCTCGATTTCTTTGGAGGAGAAAACATTTGGATAATAAGTTCGGACTTTACGCATTACGGTCGTTCTTTCGGTTATGTCCCTTTTTCTGGAACTGATGTACCAGAGAAAATCCGAAAACTTGATAAGGGCGCGATAAAAAAAATTCTTGAAATTGACTATAACGGTTTCTGCGAATATATGGAAAGTACCGGTGCGACAATATGCGGAGAGAATCCCATAAGAGTACTTTTGAGAACAACTCAAAAAGCCATGAAGAATGGGGCGAAAATCGTGACCAAAAATCTTTCTTACTCTAATTCGGGAGAAATGAGCGGAGATTATTCGCACTGCGTAAGTTACGCATCAATAGCATTTAATCAGTTATGAAAAATATAAACGGCGAAAATACTCCCCACGAAGAAAGATGGAACGAGAGGACTCTGCTCCTATTGGGAGAAGATAGGATTGCGAAGTTCGCAAATGCCCATGTGCTTGTGGCAGGATTAGGAGGAGTGGGGGCTTTTGCTTCGGAATTTTTGTGCCGCGCTGGAATAGGAAAACTCTCCATATGTGACTTTGATACGGTCAGGTCCAGCAACAGAAACAGACAGTTGCCGGCTCTCACAAATGAGGAGGGCAGGCTCAAGACTGATGTCATGGGCGAACGCTTAAAACGCATAAATCCGGGTATTGAACTGAGAGTCCTTCCCATGAGATTTAACGAAGAAAATGCATTTGAGATACTATCGGGCAAATACGATTATGTGGTTGATGCGATAGATAGTCTTTCTCCTAAAGTATTTTTGTTGCACGATTGTGTTAAAATGGGTTTCAAAGTTGTCAGTTCGATGGGAGCTGGAGAAAAGTGCGACCCTTCGATGGTGAAAACGGTAGACATTGAGGAATCATATAAGTGTCCGCTGGCAAGACTGGTACGTAAAAGGTTGCATAAGCTTGGTGTTAGAGGTGGTGTAGCGGTGGTTTTTTCCCCAGAGGATAATTTTAGCGGAAGGAAGAAGTTGAAGGCCGGTGAGCCGGTCGGTTCTATATCATACATGCCGGCACTTTTTGGAATACACTGCGCGGCGAAGGTGCTTAAGGATATCGGGGGAATCTGAGAAGCTCAAGAATTAATAAGTCCCTTGTGTGCTTCCTGAAGTTGTTTTATTATCGGGATCTTCTGTGGGCACTTTTTTTCACAAGCCCCACACCTGGTGCATTTATCTGCCTTCTTGGCTCCAGCTTCAGGGTTGTTTTCTATCTCCGCATACCATTTGCGGGCGTTTTCCCAGATGCCGTAAACCCTGCCTCTATTGAACAAATGGAATATTCTTGGTATGGCTACTCCCTGAGGGCATGGCATGCAGTAATTACAGCCGGTGCAGTAGAGATCCGCCATCTTTTTCAATCTATTCATTTGTTGCTTGATGATTTCCAGCTCTTTCTTTGTTAAGACGGATTTTGTGGAAACTGTTTTTACATTTTCTTCGACTTCCTCTATGGTTCTCATTCCTGATAATGCCAGTGATACATTTTTGTTTGCGAGGACAAATCTTAGGGCAAGTTCTGGAATTCTTTTAACTCCCGGGATCATTTTTTCGAGCACTTTGCTTTGGACTGCTAGTCTTCCGCCTCCGAGAGGTCCCATCACAACGATCCCAATCCCTTTTTCTGCGGCGAGGGCGATGGCGTCCTCGAAACTTCTATCAAAGATATTATACTGTATAGTTATTATTTCCGGATAGCCAGTATGGATAATTTCCTTTAGGTATTCTGGTTTATCGTGGAAAGATAACGCAATATGCTTCACCAGTCCTTCATCTTTTGCCTGTATCATCCATTTAGTCATTTTTGGCTTAAGGAATTTTGTCCAATCCTTGTACGTAACGCTGTGGTTGTGGTAAACGTCGATAGAGTTTAAACCTATGCGTTCAAGGCTGTTTTCAAGATGGCTTCGCCATATCTTTTTGCTGTTGCCGTAATAAATATTTTTTGTTGAAACTATGATTTTTTCGCCGCGCCATTCTTTTAGGGCGTCTCCGACAGCTCTCTGGCTATCTTCGTTGCAGTATCCTACGGCGCTGTCTATGTAATTGACGCCCAGTTTGAAGGCTCTCAATATCATTGGTATGGCGAGTTCCCGGTTAACAGTTTTCCTGCTTCCTTCTCCGGACATAGGCAATCGCATGCCTCCAAATCCCAATTTTGACACTCTCAAACCTGTTTTTCCTAAATCAGTGTATTTCATGGTTTACCAAAATATCTCTAAAATATCTCTAGTATTTTAGGTAGTCCTTTGAGTTTTATTTGGCATTAATCTAAGTTTGAATTTAATAAAAACCATCGGATATCAAAATTTTATCTTTGAGTCCTTGCGACTCTTAATATTTCTTGAATTTTTTGATATAGCACATATGAAATTGTATAAAAAAGTCAGAATGCGGGATAGTTTGGGACAATGGGAAAGACTTCCACTTGGATGAGTTAGAAGCTCTTTTTTGAATGTTTACTAATTTAGGTTTTTATTTTGAGTGGTAGTTTGGTTCTTATTTGGTCCATCGTCTTTCTTTTTAAGCAACTCTTCGTATTCAGCGATTATTGGGTTGATCTTATTTTCGGAGATCATGTATATCCAAGGGGAGTATTTTTTTGAAATCTCTTCCACCTTCATTCTTGAGCTCTTTTGCTTTTCCGCATGTTCTTCTTCAATTTTCTCACTCTCTTCCGGTTTGTCATTTTCTTTATCTTTGGATAGAGGCGATTCTTTATATTCGGCCTCGACTTTTACGTAGTAGGCATTAGCTTTTTTTGCGCCTATTTTCAATCTATAGGTTATGCCGTCGAAATCTTCGGCGCAGAATATTTTAGGCTTATCAAGGCCGCTTTCTTCGGTTTTTGTGCCCGGATCTGCTATTTCAATAAATCCCATTTGCTCTAAGGCTGATGAAATAGCGCCCGTCTTTGAGCTGTCGACCTCGCTATTTTTTGGAAGCGGATCAAGTTTCATGTCTTGTTTAATGTCATCTCGTTTCAGTTCCCAAATGGTTTTTACCCCGTTCGAAAGGGACGCTTTTTTAAGTTTGCCTGATGAGAGGAAAGTCTTGTCAAGCCAATCTGTCGCCTGCAGGTCAAGTTCTGATAAGGTTTTATCTGCCAGTAAAGGATCTTTTGTTTCTGACCTGAGTATGAATCTCCCGTCAGATATTTCCATCATAGGGTCATCGTCGCTTTTTCTGGTATGCATCTTTCCGGCTAGGAATTCTGCGATTTTCGCATCTTTTGATCCGAACTCCGCTTTGGTAGGGGGAGTATTTACGGAGTCGGAGTCTAGTCCGAGTCGATCAAGCTGCGACTTTGCAGCTTGTAGGCTCTTCATGTTTTTCATTGTTGCCACATCAAGCGTGAGCGAGCGCAACTTTGAGGGGTCGGCTGGATAATCATAGAGATTTGCCACTGTCCATACGTCATTATTTTTAAGCATCGTCACTTTTTCCTGATCGCCTGAAAATATCTTTATGGAGCTTATTTTGTCGAGGTCCAGGTCATTGAAGACGGGAGTGCCGATACCTGTTTCCGAGCCTTGAATGTGTTTCATCTCCTCTTTTTTCATATAGAAAAAGGTCATAACCAGGATTATGCACAAAATCAGAAGAGCAAAGACATGGTTTTTTTTCATCTTGACCTTCTCCTTCTTCCATTGAGCCATATTCCGATACCGATGAACACCAAGGCGAGCGGGACTGCGGCGGTATTTATCAGTTGTATGTTAAATTGCATCTTGTCAATCTCCTTTCGCAATTCCTTCCTGGTCTCCTTGAGCTTTTTCGCGGTTATTGAGGCTTCCTTGCGATATCTATCTATCTCCGCCTTTTGTTCTTTAGAAAGGATGAATTGTTTGTCTCCTGTTTTTCCTCTTTGAATTTGATTTATTTTGGCTTCTGCTTCCTCGCGTGTTTTTTCGAGCTGAACTATTTCCTTTTGATATTTATCTTGGGCTTCGGACAGCTTATTTACGATTTTAGTGAAGGGTCTTTGTCTTATTTTTCTGCTTCTGACTTGGAGCAGATCTGGGTCGCCTGCAAGCTGTTCTATAATATTTTGCAGGAATATGAGATTCTCATTGAACGGTTGAACTATCGTTGACCCTAGGAAGTTTTGTCTTGATACGCAGAATTCATCTGAAAACATGTCAACGTCGGAAAGCAATACGATTGTTGTTTCGGGAGACTCCTTTAAATGCTCAGTGTTGTTTGTGGTGGATTTTTCATTTTTGTTGTCTGGGCTGTTGTTTTCTTTCGCGACTGGGGCGCCGTCAGGGAAGATTGTCTTGAATTTTCCTGACAATTTGGCGGCTAGGATTTTTTCTTTTGAATCTTTTTTGAATTCGCGAAGTATTTGTGCGCCGCTCAGCTCGGAGGAGAATGAATCGATAAGGGCTGAATTTTTAGATGCCAGTATGATTTTGTGCAACTTAAGTCCAGTTGCAGGATTTCCCGTAAATGCTCCCGCGTACACCATGTTTACGTGTTTTATGCCTGATATTGCTGGGTCTCCTGTTTCGTTCTCGAAATTTCTTATGTCTAGAACAGTTGGAAAAACGCTCTCATTTGTTTCAGGCATATTTAAGTTTCTCATGGAGTTGCCCAGGTCTGCGACTACCATGTTTTGAGAGAATTCAAGACCGCAACTTTCTAGCAGTCGTTTTAGGTTGGATGAACCTGGGGGTGGGGACTGTCCCATCATTGCCTGTGGGGAGTTCCTTGATTCGGCGAGGCAATAGCTATCGAGAGCGAGCAGTATTCTTCCGCCTCTCATCAGATACTGGTCTATGGCGAATAAGGTATTGTCTGAAATGTTCTTAGGATGAATTATGAGTAGAGCTTTAAGGTCGTCGGGGATTTTTTCGACATTGTTCATATTTATAATTTCGAAGCGTTTTTGCAGTTCTCCTATTATTATCCAGGGAATGTTTGCTCCGCCTCTCCTGGAAAAAGCCCTTGGACCTCCTCCGAACACTGGCAGATCTGTTATTACTCCTATTTTCTTTAGATTAGCGCTTGTCGCCTCGCTTATGGCGTTTGTTATATTGTATTCGATTATACTTTCATCGTGAGGAGAGAAAAATGGTATGCTGACAGTTTTTTCGAGGAAGCTGACGGAGAGTCCGAGATATAGTTTTTCTCCATTTGGCATTGTCTGTCCGCTGATACTATTCATTGCTGCGGCATCTTCTGCGTCGGAATCCGGAGAAGGGTCGAATTCCTCCAATACTATATTCCCGTTGCCGTATCGCACGTATTCGTCGAGCAGGCTTCTTATCCTTTCGGCAAAACTCCTCAATTGTACTGGCATTCTGTTTTCGCTTCTGCTTCTGTAGAACCTCAAGGTTACCGGTGAATCAAGTTTTCCAAGTATGCTTTTTGTCCCCGCTGAAAGGGTATAGAGTTTTTCCTCGGTCAAATCGGTCCTCACGGAGAATTTTCCTATTACGGCATTGAAAGCAATTAACATGCAGAGCAACAACAAAATTCCGGCATAGGATAATGCATACCTTTGAATCTTTTTTGCCTTATGCATTTATTGCAACCTCAGTTTTTCCTGTTATTTAATATTACGGTTGTAGAGCACAAGAAGAATACGATGACAGAAACGAAATACGATACGTCTCTTATGTCTAAAACTCCCTTTCTGATTGTTTCATAGTGGGGCATTACGCTCAGATTTGAAAGCATTGTGATGACCCATTCCGGAGACCAGTTTGTAAAATAATCTGTGATCGCCGGATGGCCTATGATAATCATAAGCAGACACAAAACGAGGGAAATTATGAAACTTACAACTTGGCTTTTGCTCATGGACGAAGTGAATGAACCCACGGAGAGAAATGCTCCTGAAACCAGAAAGCTTGCCAGATATCCGGAAATCATCAGTCCTATATCTGGAGATCCCAGATAGATGACCGTTGCCCCGAGAGGGAATGTCAGAATCAGTGAAATTCCAGCGACAAACCAGGACGAAAGGAATTTTGCAAGGACAGCCTCAAATGGAGACAATGGCATCGTAAATAAAAGTTCAACGGTTCCAGCTCTATTTTCCTCTGCCCAGAGCCTCATTGCCAGAGCGGGTACCAGCAGAAGGTAAAGCCATGGATGGAATGGGAAGAAACATATATTGAGGCTTGCCTCATTCGCGCCAAAGAAATCCCCGAATCTGAAGGTGAAAAATGAGGAAAGCAAAAGGAATATTATTATGAAAACGTAGGCGACTGGAGAACTAAAACAACTCACAGTCTCCCTTTTGAATATCTGATAAATTCTTAAAACTGAGCTCATGATTCCAATCC
>CAZXAC010000132.1:0-7091 GCA_964638335.1 uncultured Lentisphaera sp.
TTACTGTTTTTTTTCTTTTAATAAAAACATCTCCCCTCTTTAATGTGTTTCTTAATCCGACTTGCTGTTACTATTCATCTTCGGATTCTGAATTCAATAATGATTCGACATTTCGAGAGACTGACTTATAGCTTCTATTGAGATCCTAATGCCGCAGCAATTTTCCTGAAGCTTCGTCAATTACTGTAACAATCCCGTTCCTGTCAACTGCCTTGATGGTGAATTTGAAAGAGCCGTCCGATTGGAGAGTAAAAAATCCAACATGTTGAGAGTCTTGATGAAATACCAGCGGAGCTGGGGGACTTTGAGAACGTTTCTGTCCGTCTTTTGGCAGTCCATGACCACCCGGGCCTATTCCAAAAGACTGGATACCCTTGTTTTCTTCGAGCTGTTTCCCGTCCTGATCCAAGGGAGCAAAACGCTCATAAATATGATTGTGCCCATTGAATACAAGCGCCGGACCGTTTGCAAGCAAAGCTTCCCAGAGCGGCTTTGCCTTTGGGTCTCCGCCATTCTTGGCCTGTGAAAATAATGGTCTGTGCCAATATGCGATGATCGGTTTCTTGGAATTGGCGGCCAAATCTTTCTTTAACCATTCAAGTTGTTTTTTGAATCCTTCGTTGTCACCTCTGAAACTCTCGCTGTTTAGGCTGATTATATGCCAATCACCGAGATCAAAACTGTAATACATCTCAGGGGCATGAGCCTTCTTTCCCCAAAATTCCATGTAACCGCTGAACGGAGGTTCAGAGTATCCATCGTGATTCCCCGGACATGGGAATATTTTATCCATGAATCTATCGTAAGTATCCTTATAGATCTTCTGATAAATACCAAGAGGACTCTTGCCAGCGTTTGATGTATCGCCGACAATCAGGACAGCATCAAGCGGTGTCTGAGCAAGAATCAGGTCAGAAACCTGCTTTGCCTGTTTGGCATGAATATCCCCCGTTACAGCGATCGTTATCTCCCCCGCGATAATCGTATTTGACAGGCATATGCACAGGGGCAGCGCAAAACTCAAAAAACATTTCCAAAAAGTTTTGAATGTTTTCATCATAATTCTCTTTCGTGGAACCTCTAATTATTCCATACCACCGTCATCGGGTGACCCATAACATTTTTCCCATTTTTCATTATTCTTTCGCTTAAGCTCTTCTTTTTCAGCCATTGCTCTATGTCAACATCAGGACGAATCTAAGTCAGGCGGCCTTTTGCAACGTATTCAGCAAGATCCTTTGCCACAATCTTGTTGAGGAAAGTCAGATCCTTATGCAAGATTATCGGATCGAACCCCAACAAAATTCCGAGTCTTCCTGCAATTTTCAAAATTGCTATTCTCAAGTTTTAATTCATTGCGGTCCCAAACGATTCCATCGGGTTCGAAATCCACCTACGCCCTTAAGGCTACGGTGGACAGGTCTGTATCGGGATCGTTTTCGATTGAACTCATTCCTCGATACCGGAGGCGACCTGTCTCGGCATAGCATATTGCGAAGACGGATACCGACCCCGATACCGATCTACTTTGACGACCAATCTTTTTCAGCGTGTTTCATGAGCGCATCGGCTTCCGGCTTCGACATCGTTTGGAAAATAATGTATATGCCCTTGTCACCGTATCGCTTGACAAGTCTGTCTGCGGCTGCAATCATTTCATTATTGCTTGGATATCCATAAAGCCAGAGCCACAGTGACTTGTTGCAGTCACGCGCTTTGTCATACATTGGGAACCATTTTTCATCGCCTACAAGTTCATGTCCCACGCCCGGAGACCACTGCAAGGCATCAATCTCTTCTATTCCCAAAACGGAGTCAAGATGTCTTGTAGCATCTGGTCCATCCAAGTGATATATGCGCCGATCATAATGTTTGGCCTGTTCTTTCAGGTGCGGGACTACAAATTCATCAAACTGGTCCGGGCTCATAAGAGCCGAGAAATCGCACTGGAGCTTCACTGTTTTTCCTTTGCCCCAGACTTCAAAGCAGGTATAGCAGTTTCCTTCATCGTCCTTAACTATTTCATGGAATGCATCAAAATATCTATGATAAATCGGAGCAATATCCGAAAGGTGTTTTTTTATGATATCAGGATTATCCATTAGATCATAGCAGAACTCCTGCGGATCACGCATTGCTGAGAGGATGTCCACGCCTTCACATAGGTCAGGAATTCCTACAATAAATTCTCCTTTCGAAAGTTCCACCTGCTTCTTGATTGCATCGATATGCCTTTTGAACCAGTGGTTGTTGGGGTCAAACTTGAATTTCCAGGTTCCCCAATCCTTGATGCAGTGTTTGTACCATACGGTGCTGGGGGCAAAATCAGGTTCTCCTCCTAGATAAACAGCTAAAGATCCGGGCCCCATGTTTACGTTTGTATGTGGAAACGCCTCGGCCATCAAATAATGCGTGTTGAGGAAATTACGGTACTTGTTTACGTTATATTCAGGATCGGTATGATAGTATTCACTGTTTGGAGGAGTTGGCAGTGGAACTACCGGACCGCACGGCTCCTCACGAGTCGCAACCACTTTCATGAGCGGGCGTCCACAGCTTGATCTGTTCCACCATGCTTCAAATCTTTCCTTCACTTCATTCCACTTTGGCTGATGCTTTTCCATGTTTAATTTCATTCTTGAAAACCTTTTTTTTAGTTTTTAATTATTAAAATCGCCCTGCAGTTTTTACACAAAAGATAATTTATTTATTCCAAGTCGTCCTGAACCATCGCGCCTTTCTTCTTAACTTTATTTCCAGCCGTTGGAATATCTATATTTTCTTTTTTCTCTATTCCTTCAGGGTTCTCGGATCCAGCCTTTGTCTTCTGATTGGCTTTTTTCTTGTTGACAGCTTCGCCCTTAGTGGCGGAATCAGGATGCAGACCGACAGTTCTTTTGCCCGGTTTCAATGCAACCCAGTTCAGGCCAATAGGATTTTTTTTGCAAAGCTCCTCAATTGACTTCCAGTTCTGAAGCACGGAAAACTCCAGATTCTTATCCTGCTGTCCGCTCTTCAGATATTGATTCATGAGATTTGAAGTATCTACGACCAATTTAGTAAAGTCAAGACCGTCCTTGACAAACTCAACTCTCTTTCCGTATTTTCCGCCAGAGTTCGCAGTTTTCCCAGCCGCTTGATCTAAAAGCTTGTACGCTTGGTCAAACAAATTTTTGTCATAGCAAACGCTGAAGTCGTGCTCTTCCTTTTCCATATTGTTTTTCTTCTTGAATTGCCTGTAGTCGAGCGCAGCTTTCTCCATAAGACGCCAATAGGCTTTTATATCTTCCGCCGCTGGCCCAAAACCGCGCTGGCAATATTCCTCAAATATAGCTTGTCCGTCAAGTTTTGGATTCCAAGAGAGAAGCCCCATGAGATAATACATTGGTCCCTGTGTCGCCCAGTGTTCCCATACCATGTCTATGTATATTCCCTTACAGTTGTTTTCGGAAAGCATTTTCCAAGTGTTTGTAACTTCGTCCAGCGGAACAAACGGCATCCCATACTGCCAGCCGTATATGTTGCCGGTATTCGGTCTCCACATCAGATTCTTAGTTACTTTGCCCCAGCCAAGGAACTGATCCAGATACTTTGATTTGGCGTTTATAGATCCAGTATCTATGGCATCAGGATCCATGAGAAAATTCGCCACCGCGCCAATAATCACATTATCAGCAGGCTTGACCCCTATTGGTGCCGGACGTGAATGTCCATAGGAAAGCATATAAACATAATATTCCTTGTCAGGATATCGTTTCTTGAGTTCCGCGGCGCAGAGGTTTGCGAAAGTCACATCCCTGTCGGAAAGGGCAGGACATTCCTCCCTCTTTTTTTTCCAGTTGAACAATCTCAATTCCGCATTCGGATTATCCCACGCACGACATTTCTCGCAGACGCAATGTCCTAAGGCCCAATTGTCGTTTGGGGAAGCGTTAAAAACAAATTCATCAGGATTGGCTTTTATCTTTTCTTCTACATCTGCGAGCCATTGAGCGAGGACTCCGGGTTCACTATGGCACATCTTTTCGTTTCCCTTAACGCTTGGTGGAGGATTTCTTGTTCCATCGGGTTGCAATGCGAAATATTCCGGATGCGTTTTGCCAAAACGCTGATACCACGTGCCAAAAGCATGCCCGCCGTCAAATGGGAACGAGTCTAGCTGAAGTCTCTGATGCAAAGTCCAATCGCTGGAATGTCCAAATCTGCCAGCCGGGTGGAGCGATGAATATTGAAAGACGCTGCCACGGGCTCTCATGGGTGGATAATAGCGATAGCTGAAAGGGGGAAAAGATATAGTGGCACTACCTATTATGTCCTCGCCAAGCTCTCCGGGCCAAAACCAACGCACTTTCAGATAATCTTGGATAAACGTATACACGGCATTGATAGTTCCATATTCAGTCTGTTTTCCATTTAGAGAATGCCTGTTTATTTCGACCTTGAGAGTCTCGGGTTTCCAAATATCACGGCCTGTTATGGCAATATTCTTGTCATTCGCAATGATCAGGATTTCCTCTGGGTTTTTGAAATTGAAATCAGCATCTGGGAAAAGCTCTTTCAGCTTGGGCTGATATCCAACCCATATCGCGCTTGAGGGAAGCGGGTTCGGAAGACTGTAAAACAGTTCAGGTCTAACTCCGCTTATCTTCTGAATGTAGTCTGCCAGCTCATCCGTCGCCCGAACAAGATACGGCGGCGCATCCTGAACAAGTATGATAGGCAAGGGATTGGCGGCATCTTTAACTAACGTGATCTTGCCGGAAGCATTGCTATCTCCTCGAGACGACAAGCTCAAAAGGCTTGACACGAAACACAAAGACAAAACGAGAATCCTCAGAATTCTTGACATTGAATACTCTCCTTATTAAACATCGTTCTCATTTTTTGCTATATTCGCAAACAGTTTAACAAACTAGCCCAAAGTATATATTGCAACGACAATCAAATCAATACTTTATTTAACAAAAGGAATGCTTTAAATGACAATAATCTATATTAATTAAAATCATTTAGGAAATATTGAGCTCAAATTCTTTGTTTCCAGCGGCTACTCTTGCTGCAGCAGTTGTAACTCCTACTTTTGACGGGAAAATTGCGCTAACTTTTACGGGGTATTTCCATTTTGTTGAGATTCTGCCGCTTATTGAGTCCTTCGTGGATTTAAATTCCTCTATCTCAGTTCCTCCACCGCTAAAATGAAGGTCTGTACCCAAAAGCATCGGCTTGCCTTTCCATGGAGCAATCCTAAGCAGACGCATTCCATGGGCAGGAATTTTAATTTCAACCGAATCATTCAAAGACTTAATTCCTAGAAACTCCTGCGTGCGGAATTCAAACACGGCAAAGTTCGCATCTGATGAATCCGGAAGGATTTCCGAAAGTGTAATCTTCCTTGTTAGAGGCTGATCGTCCCAGTTTCCAATTCCGAGAGTCCACCAATTTCCAAGTGATTTACATTTAGGTTTTACCTCTACGAGGAAAAGCGAAGGACATACTGGATTTCCGATGTCAAGTATTCGGGCCGAAGGAGTAAATGCAGGAGAGAGGTGCCTGAGCATTGCGAGACGTTCATCCTGAAGTTCGGGGAATCTCTCAGATATCATGATCATGCCGCCGCTCAGATACTGATGGGCGCATATTGTAAAGGCCTCTTCGTCGGTATAGTGCCCCTCGGACTGGAATACTCCCACGCACTTGCGCTCGTTCTGGAAGAATGGTTTGTCTCTCAGGCGTATCTGAGTGGCATCGGGATCCGTATGGAAAAACCTGTTGCTGTAGCTTCTGAACATGTTCTGCTTGATCTGTATGAGGGCTCCGGACATCGGCACTCCTTCTGGGCCATCCCAGATGCCGCGGACATCCTTGGATGTCCTGACTCCGTCAATCAGATTGACTCCGGCCGGGTCGGAAAGGCCACCGCAGGTAAGCATGAAGCATTCAGGTCCGAGTGCTTCACGTATCGTCCTGAGGGCGGAATGGTATCCCATAACACGATTTACCTTCGGATCGCGAAATTTCACTTCCTTGAACTCATATATGCACCTGAGCCAATCAAGTTTGAAATATCTGAATCCCCATCCTTTGATCTTCAGAAAAATTTCACTCAGGTATTCTTTGGCGCGTGGGGCCGTAGGATCCAATATATAGCATTTGTTTGTCGAGGTGTCATAAATCGCCGGCTTGCCTTCGGCATCCTTCTGGATTACGTCAGGGTATTTTGCGAGAACAGGAGATTTTTCGTCTATCACGAATGGAGCCACCCATATCCCGGGCATCATCCCGGCGTCGCTGATTTTCCTGGCGACAATTTCCATGCCGTTCGGAAATTTATCAGGACTTGCCTCGTAATTCCCATAACTGTCCATCCAGCCATCGTCTATCTGGAATACATCAAGAGGTATGTTCTTTCTTCTTATCGTCGCAAGCTCCTCGTCAAGATGGGTGCTGTTGAAATTGAATGTATAGAAATACCAGGTGCAGAAAACCGTAAGAGAAGGTTTGTCAGGACGCTTCACGCCATGCTCTGCTGAAACCATTTCGGTAAAGAGTCCGATGAGTTCTGTTTCCGATTTGCCGCAGGAGAAACTCAGCCAGGATGTCTCAGCCGATTCGCCAGGGTCAATCGCCATCCCGTCAAAACCGCAGTCTATTTCGAAGCTCTTAAGAGCACGCCTGTCATCAGTGGTCGTCAGGCGCATGTCGAAGAAATGCCTGTCAAGACCGAGGGAGCATATCATGAATACCGATCCCGCCGCATCGAGTCTGTTCCTCATGAGCATCAGAGGACCGGAACTGATCGTGCGTGTATCCACGTTCACAGTGTTATAAACAACGCCTTGTCCTGGAACAGCCTTGATGCAGGAGAAAGCCGCATCCGCGAAATCCTTGTCGACTATTCCGGGACAGACATAGCTGGGGATGTCGCTTTTCGCGGTGGGAAAACGGAGTACCTTCCAATCGCCGACTTCAGCTCCACCAATCCTCATTCCCTGTTTTCCTGCGGAATTCGCAAGGCGTATGCCGTTCAGGTGTATCCTTTTCTTTCCCTTGTTTACCATGCGGAAATGCATTCCCGCAGAACTTCCATCAGA
>CAZXAC010000133.1:0-7048 GCA_964638335.1 uncultured Lentisphaera sp.
TGTGTCTTAACATTGATTGAGAGACTCCTGCTGTCTTGACAACAGAGCCTTTCTCTGCGAGATTTCCAAATAAGAAAGCGAGACCGCCGTCCTTGCTGTAGGCATTTTCTAAATTTCTTATTACTGTCCCGTCTGGGGCTGGGGCTTTTGATATGATCTTTTTCATTTTAGTTCCGACAACAGATATTTCATCAAGAGCCAACACTCCAGTTTTCGCTATTTCCTTGAGTATGGCACTTATGCCCCCTACCCTGTCAACGTCTTCGATATGATATTTGCTTGATGGAGAAACTTTGCAAATATTTGGCGTAGTTCTGCTGACTTGATCTATCTTTTTAAGATCTATGTTTAGGCCGGCCTCCTTCGCTATTGCTATTGTGTGAAGCACGGTATTTGTGCTTCCCCCCATAGCCATATCAAGGGCGAAAGCGTTCATAAAGGCCTTTTCATTGGCTATTTGCCTTGGAAGCGGTCCGCCTTCAATTGCCATTTCGACGATTCTTCTTGCGGCCTTTCTCCATATTTTTTTACGAGCTGGATCTTGAGCCAAGACGGTACCGTTCCCGGGAAGAGCAATACCGAGGGCTTCACTTAGGCAATTCATGCTGTTAGCAGTGAACATTCCTGAACAGGAACCCGGTCCCGGGCATGCAGTCTCCTCCAACAATTCTATATCTGACTCTGTTTTCTTGCCCGACTTAACCTGTCCGACCCCCTCAAATACCGATATCAAATCGCAAGCGTCTCCCTCCGAATTTTTTCCTGCCGCCATAGGTCCACCGGATGCGAAAATCGCAGGAATATTGACTCTCATCACCGCCATCATCATTCCCGGTATTATCTTATCGCAATTCGGAACGCATATTACAGCATCAAAACAGTGAGCTCTGAGCATGGACTCCACACTGTCCGCGATCAGTTCTCTGCTCGGAAGAGAATATTTCATCCCCTCATGTCCCATCGCTATACCATCACATATTGCTATGGTGTTGAATTCAAATGGAACTCCTCCGGCCTTCCGGATTTCGGCACAAATAAGCTTGCCTACTTTGTCCAAATGACAATGCCCAGGCACAATATTTGTGTAAGAATTGCAGACTGCGATAAAGGGTTTCTTCATGTCATCCTTTTCAAGCCCTGTCGCCATTAAAAGAGATCTGTGTGGCGCACGTTCCAGACCCTTTTTTATTTTGTCACTTATCATTTGCGTACTCCGTATGTTGATTTGCGTTGCAAAAAAGTTGTGGTAACTTCCTCAGTTTTTATTAAAGAGAAAACTCGCTTAAGATAGCCGAGAAAATATAAATTTCCTGCAAAGCACAAATTAAATCTAAAAAAAATCAGGGTTCCCTGCAAAAAAATACGAGGACTTAGGAATGTTTGAGAATCTTACATCGAGACTAAGAGAGACAATAAGAAAAATTAGCGGTCAGGCAGTGCTGACGGAATCCAACATGCGAGAGGCTCTCGAGGAGATAAAATCAGCGCTGATTGATGCCGACGTAAATCAAAGGGTCGCAGAAGATTTCGTTGAAGATTTGCGAAAAAATGCGATCGGAACTGAGGTATTGAAGACCGTCTCCCCCGGACAACAGATCGTAAAAGTGGTATATGACAAACTTGTCGAGATGATGGGCGAAAAGGAATCACCGCTGGAATTGAAATCATATCCTGCCGCCATAATGGTAGTTGGTCTCCATGGTAGCGGAAAAACGACATCATGCGCGAAGATCGCTTCGCAGCTCATAAAGAAAGGGCGCAAACCTCTTCTCGCGGCTTGCGACATATATCGTCCAGCAGCGATAGACCAGCTAGAGATTCTCAGCAATCAGGTTTCAGCCTCATTTTACTGCGAACGTTCTGGGACTGATGCTGTTCGTATCTGCTCAGAAGCCGTAAAAAAAGCTCGAAATGAAGGATGCGATACGGTAATAATAGATAGCGCTGGAAGACATCAGATAGATCACGAGATGGTGATGGAACTAGTAAGGATGAAACAAAGCGTAAATCCGGACGAGATAATATTGGTGGCCGATTCAGCGCTGGGCCAGGAATCTGTTTCTGTGGCAAGGCATTTCAACGATGCTCTAGGAATAAGCGGAGTAATACTCACAAAACTTGACGGAGATGCCCGCGGAGGAGCAGCGCTTTCGATAAGGAAGGTGGTCGGTTGTCCAATAAAATTTGTGGGGATTGGAGAAAAAATTTCAGATTTGGAACCTTTTTATCCTGACAGAATGGCGTCCCGCATACTCGGGATGGGAGACATAGTTTCCCTAGTCGAAAAAGCGGCTGAAGATATAGACAAAGAAGAAGCCGAAAGAATGCAAAAAAAGCTTCTTGAACGCAAATTCGACTTGGATGACCTTCTTTCTCAGATAAAGCAGATGAAAAAGATGGGCGGATTGGAATCAGTGATGTCATTTCTGCCAGGAGCAGACCAACTTGCCGGTGTGCCAGATCTGGACGACGGAGCAATGTCTAGAATGGAAGCTCAGATTCGTTCCATGACAAAAGAGGAGAGAAGCAATCCAGACATAATAGACTTCTCAAGGAAAAAACGCATATCAAGGGGAAGCGGAAGTTCCATGGAAGATCTGAACAAACTTCTTGAACAGTTTAAAATGATGAGAACGTTCATGAAGAACACCAGCATGATGAAGAAACTGCTTTCCGGACTTTCGCCATCTTCCCTTATGGGAGCTCTAGGAGGTGGGGGAGCGTCGCCTTTCAGGCGCGGTTCAAACTACACCCCCCCAAAGAAAAAAAGAAAAAAATAAAAACACGCTTGTCTTTGAGAATTTTAAGGAATATATTCATGCACTGATTAAATTTGGATTTTGTTTTTCGGAGAAACCTGATGGACGTTCCGGCCAAAAAAAAACCAACGTTTACCATAAAGCCTGGCGCCACAAAGACTTCTATTTCATTTAGGAAGCCTGAACTTGGAGCTACAAAGGTGCCGGCGGCCACAACTCAATCCGCGCAAAAACCTCCGTTACCACAGGATCCGCCGACTTTGGCAAAAAACACCTTGCCTCCGCAACATGCCCATCACTCTGCGCCGCCTCCGCCCGCGGCTCCTAAAGCGCCTCCCATACCGACGCAAAATCCACATAACACTTCGTATTCGACACATGCTGGTCATGCCAATGCCGCCACTCATCATCAACCTGCTCAAGCACCAGTGCGAAGAGTCGTCGGAGTTCCTTTGAAAGTTGAGAACATGGTCGCGCAAAAGACTGGGATAAAAGACAATCAACCTGTCCAAAAAGCGCCAACTCTGGATAAAACCATAGAAGCCGCCGTAGACGAAATAAAGGATCAGATTCAAAATTATATTGAGGTGTGCGACACGCTTTCGCGAAGACCTGTTGACATGGACAATCTAGTTGAGATACTCTTTGTGATGACAAGATCTTTGAATTTTGATTTCTTGATTCTGCTAAGAGCATCCCCTTCTGGCAAAGGCTTTTGCGCATATCATGTTAGAGGCTTGAAGGCAAATCATCCTGACATGGATTCACTTTTGGAGCCCGCATTGTCAAATGGGAAAATTTCGTGGAACACGCTTATCAAAATAACGTCTTCTTCGGAGGGCAAATTTGCTGAATGGATGCGCGACGAGAAAATCTCTTCCGTAGGGCATGTGCCTTTTCATGACGGGGACAACATAAACGGTCTGATGATAGTCGGCTCGTATGAGAAAAAAAATAAAACCCAGATCGCGTCACAGATTTTGGAACTTTGCGGAAGCAGAATCGGGGTGACCTTTGCTTTCGAAGCCCTCAGAGAAAAAAATCATAATACGAACTTTTCAAACATAATTTCGACCCTGCTAGAAAACAATAAACAGGCGATAGAATATGTCGACATGGTGGCATCGTCCCTTGCAGGCAAGGATGAACTGTCAAGCAAGATATTAATTAAATGCAAAGAATCCTTGGGGAACGGCGGGTCAAAACTTGAAGAACTCAAATCCTCGCTCTTAAAGACCTAAGAAAACAAGGCTCAATCCTACAAAAATGTGGAATCCATTTTCAAAAAAACAGGAAAAGAAACTTGACCGACCAAGTCTCGAGATATTAAACTCCAACTGTATCGAGTGCCAATCTTGTTCGTCAATTGTTCCTATTGTCGACATCCAGCCACTCTCAATAACCAAATGTTCGGAATGCGGTAACGGCATTTTTGTGCCTATAAATATCAAGGGTTTCTGGCTCTACAAACCACTGGGAGGAGGAGGAATGGGAAGCGTATATAAAGCTTTCCATGAAAAAAACATTGAATCTGACTTTGCAGTTAAAATCTTGCCCCGTGACAAGAAAGGCAACCGTCGCCTTATAGACGCTCTTTTGAGAGAAGCAAGCATAGGCAAGAGTTTTGGAAGACACCCGCACCTAACCTTCGTGGTCGACTACGGAAAACACGAAGACGAATATTTCAGTGCGATGGAGTTCTGCGAAGGCAAAAGGCTTGATAATCTCATAGAAGAACCGCAAGCCATCCCACAAAAGTACGTCCTACTATGGGGCTTGCAGATACTATCCGCCGAGCAAAGGATGTTTGACTGCGGGTATTTTTTCAAGGATTTGAAACCGCAAAATATAATAATTGACGACGGAGGCAACGCAAAGCTGATAGACTATGGCCTATGTGATTCGATTGACAGGGAGCCTACACCTAACGAGGATTCCGTAGAAGGCTCGCCTCTATACATGCCTCCGGAGAGAATAGCAGGAATGAAGGAACAAATGTCAAGCGAAATATACAGTCTCGGCATGGTGATGTTTCACGCTCTGGCAAAGAAAACCTATTACAGCGCCACTGGGGCTTATGAACTGGCTCATAAGCACGTAGCGGGCATAAGGATCGCAAAAGTATCTTCTAGAATGCCAAATCATATAAACCCCAGCATTTGCGAACTGCTCGACAAGATGATATCCCGGAATCCGTCTGAAAGGATGCAGACATACAAGGAAGTCGCCTCCGCAATAAGAAACATATACAACACTCTATGATTTGACCACGTTTCGGGCTTCGTCCGGCTCAAATATTTTCGAGCCCGCCTTCAACAATCTCATAGTTTCCTCCGCGCCACAATTGAATATGATGTCAAGTATCGACAAATTGCCTATAAATTCTCCTTTTACCTGCGGATACGGGATGGGCGTGAATATCTGAACAAGGCTATTTATTCCGTTTGATTCCAAAAAGTGGAAGTCTATATAATCCAAACTATGAATTCCGTGCAAATAGGTTCCCGCTCCAGTCTTGCGGCATATTTCGACAATCAACTCTTTTGCTTCTCCGCCAACACCTATTTCCGAGGCGATAGACAGAGATGTCTTTATCCCCAGGTAACCCATTGCTTCTCGTATAAACGCGATATTGTAATCCGATAGTTTAACCCATTCCGACAGAAGAAGCCCCCTCACTAGAGGGAAAAAATCGTAAAAAAACGGAGCCTTCCCGTAATTCAGTTCAAGCGTTCTCATGTGGATTCTTCGCCAATCTGACGAGTTGTCTATCTCAGTGTCTTTTATAGACTGTTTGTATCTTCCGGCATTCCTCACAGGTATTGACAGCCATTTTGCGGTGGAATCAAAAAACTTTACCCTATTCCGGTTATGGTATTCCTTTTTTACATACTGAACGCAATCCACTATGACGAACTTATCCACTGAGGCCACTTTCGCGAAGAAACCTCCGTAAGGATAGAGATTAGGCTGATGCCCGGCAACGGATTTCACGCTTATGCCTCCTCAAAAAATCAGCCACTTTAGAGACCTCCTGATCGGTCATAGCCGGATATATCGGTATTGACAGTAGGTTTTTATCAGCCCAATCGGCGTTTGGGAATCGCCGCGCGGACAGTTTCATTAGCTTGAATATTGGCTTGTAGACAGGCTTTTTCGCTTCTATGCCTGCTCTTGCGAATTTCGCAATCAGGGAGGAGATGTCAGATGACTTCGCGGGCACCACTATAAATCTGAAATACATCTCATTGGCGGCGACTTTAATCTCTGCTCCGAGCGCGTCCAGATATTCGGCCGCAATTTGCCTCCTCCTGCTTATAAAAGAGCAAAGTTTCTTGGATTGGCTCAGCCCAAGCGACGCATTCAAATCCGACATTAAAAAATGCAGATGAGGATGCCAGGCGTCAACTTTATCATGAGTCAAAGTATCCATAGTTCTCTTAAATGACGCCATATCATTTCCGCATATGACTCCGCCGTGCCCAGTTGAAAGTATTTTAGTACCATACAAAGATGAGACCGAAAGTCTCCCCATTGAGCCTACTCTTCGTCCGGCATTTGAAATTCCTAGGCATTGGGCGCAGTCCTCAATAAGCTTATCGTGCTCTATCTTGAAAAACGGGGCCGCTATTCCAAACAAATGCGCCGCTATCACAGCTTCATATTTAGTTCCGGAAACAATTTCAGGAGATACCCCAAGATGATCTTTCGATATATCTACTGGTTCCGGGGTCATACCCAAAAATTCGACAGCGTCAAGTATCGCTCCGCAGGAATAGGCCGGTATTGCGATTTTCGCATAACGTTTAAGATTCAAAGCTTTAAGAGAGAGTATAAGCGCGTCAGTCCCACTTTGAACCACCACGCCCCATTTCTTCCTCATAACTCGGGATATTTCAAGTCCGAGTTCTTTTGCGATTTCGCCGTTCGTTACAAAAGCCTTGTCCAATACCGACGACAATGCCATGCGATCATCTTCGGTAAAAAAAGGCTTTGAATGCAATATCATATTGAAGATTATTCTATTTATTTGTTTTTTATGCTAGTTAGTTTATATTAAAAAGCAAACTTTTCAATGAGGTCTTGAACATGGAACTAACGAATGGCTCCCAAGATAAAGCCATAAATTTGGATTTGGCTGACTATTGGATGGTGATACAGAAGAGGGCGATAGACATATTTCTTGTTTTCACTCTTGTTCTGCTGGTATCGATATCACTCACGCTTAGGCAAAAGCCCGTGTATCAGGCTGAGAGCAAGATAAAAATCGCGGCCAGACAGCCAATGGC
>CAZXAC010000134.1:0-6969 GCA_964638335.1 uncultured Lentisphaera sp.
ATTGTCCGTTTGCGGGCTTTGCACTGGAGCAACTGCGAATTCCGCAGAAATGGTATTAACCAAGGACAAGGCATCGCTCGCTCCTATAATCCTGCCTAAAGATCCGACTTTCTTCAACAAGATTGCGGCAAAGGATCTGGCTGAATACATCAAGAAGGCGGGAGGCGTAAAACCGGAAATCATTGAAGGGGCGCCGGAACCTCTGCCCGAACACGCGATCTGGGTTGGATTCCAACCGAAGCTCAAGGAAGTTTTTCCAGGCACAGATTTTGATTTCAAAAACCCTGAGGAGATCCTGATTAAATGCGACGGAAAGAATCTTGCGATAGTCGGACGCGATGTCTGGGATCCGAAGTATTCTTTCCTAAAGGGAGGAGAAACGCAGGCGGAAAGGGGAAGGACCTTTTTCATTTTTGCCAACCGCGACGTTGAGGGTTATCAGAGCGAATATGGAACTGTCAATGCGGTCTACACTTTTCTGCAGGATTATCTGGGAGTCCGCTGGCTCTGGGCCGGACCTCTCGGTGAAGTCGTTCCCAAAAAGGACAGCATAAGCTTTAAACCTTTCGAAAAGCGCTATTTTCCGGTACTGAGACAACGTCACAGTATTTTTGCGAAACTCGCAATTTACAAGAAGGGGGCAGAACCCGGAATTCCTGAAGGAGACTGGGCACGCAGGCAGAGAGTGCAGCTCGATTCCCTTTATGCACCGGCAGGCGGACACGGTTTTTCAGACTGGTACGACCGCTTTTCGAAGACACATCCCGAATATTTCGCGATGCAGTCCGATGGCACGAGAATATGGAATGACAAGCCGTCGAATGCCAAGATTTGCGAGTCGAATCCTGCTGTATGGGATCAGTGGATCAAGGACGTGGAGGAAGCGGTCGCAAAATATCCGTGTCGTAACATTTTTAATGCGGCGGCTAACGACGGTTACGGAAGCGGCATATGCTGCTGTGAAGAGTGCAGGAAATGGGACGTTCCAACTGCCGAAAAACGGAAATGGAACTATCCGAAAGGAAAACCGATTGACGGCGTCGCACTGTCAGACCGCCAGGTCAAGTTCGGGAATATCCTTGCTCAGAAACTGAAGGAACGCTTTCCAGACAAGGATTACAAGGTGCTGATCCATGCGTATGGGTACTCTCGTCCTGCTCCTTTGCGGGAAAAACCGGGTGAAAATGTCATAATCTCAAATGTATCAAACTTCTTTTCCGACCCGAATGCAATTGACGTAAGTTCTCCTCGCCAGACCAAAATGGTTGACGAGTTCGATGCCTGGATGGCTCTGACGAAGAACCAGATTTGGCGTCCGAACACCAGCGACCCTGCCCACTGGGTTACAGGAGGCCCACTGAATCTGACAGGTACAAGAACGGACTTCAAGCGAGTTGTCAACTCAGGGATTCTCGGAATTTCCATTGATCAGATTTGGAACTGGTGGAGCACACAGGGGCCGCAGTATTATCTTATGGCCCAGCTTGCCTGGGATCCAAAGAAGGATCCGGATCAGATTCTGGACGAATTTTGCTCTTCCGGGTTCGGTCCGGCGGCCGGTGAAATCAAATCATACCTGAACCTGGTGGACAAGGCGCGGCAAGGCATGGTCATAGACAAGAAAGAATGGGCTGAGGTATTTTCCGATGCTTTTTTTGCCGAGGCGGATGCGCTCATGCAAAAGGCGGCTGATAAGGCAAAGGATGAACCGGAAATTCTTGCGAGGATAGGATTCATACGTGCCGGCCTTGAGTATTTCCGGATCAACACGGCAAACCAGGCATTGGCGAAAAAGCTGGTTAAGGCGGACGGGAATCCAGACGATATCCGCGAAGCGATGCGAGCCAACTGGCTGAAACTTGAAACGCTTTCCAAGCAGTACCCGGAGGCGTTTCCTGTAAATGATGTACGTAAAGGCAAGGATTCCAAGCTGGCGTACATTCATCCCGATGCAGACCACAAGGCGCTGGAAGAGAAACGAATCGCCAAGGAGAATTACAAGAAACGTCAGGCCAAAATGGCTCTTGACGATGGGCTGGAGTGAACGGAGTCATTAGAATAAATATTAAAATAACAAGAGGAGTATATGAACACAAAAGGGTTTAAGGGTCTGGTCGCGGTTCTCATTCTGGCATTGTCCGTTTGCGGGCTTTGCACTGGAGCAACTGCGAATTCCGCAGAAATGGTATTGACCAAGGACAAGGCATCACTGGCCCCGATAATCCTCCCCAAGGATCCGACTTTCTTCAACAAGATTGCGGCAAAGGATCTTGCTGAATACATCAAGAAGGTGGGCGGCGTAAAACCGGAAATCATTGAAGGGGCGCCGGATCCCGTTCCGGAACACGCAATCTGGGTTGGATTCCAACCAAAGCTCAAAGAGATTTTCCCCGGGACTGATTTTGAATTCAAAAACCCTGAGGAGATTTTGATCAAATGCGACGGAAAAAATCTTGCAATAGTTGGACGCGATGTCTGGGATCCAAAGCAGGCTTTAATAAAGGCGGGCGCGACAGAGGAGGACCGTTTTAATGGAAAGTCGCTTTTCATTTTTGCCAACCGCGATGTAGAGGGCTATCAGAGCGAATATGGCACTGTCAATGCGGTCTACACTTTTCTGCAGGATTATCTAGGAGTCCGCTGGCTATGGGCCGGACCTCTCGGTGAAGTTGTCCCCAAAAAGGAGAGCATAAGTTTCAAGCCCTTTGAACTGCGCTATAATCCGCAGATTAGGATGAGACACAGCATATTTTTCCTATGTGGCATTTATAGGAAAGGCGGAGAACCTGGGGCGCCCAATGGCGACTGGGTACGCAGGCAGAGGGTCCAGCTTGACTCCTTGTACGTACCGGCTGCAGGACACGGTTTTGCCGACTGGTACGACCGCTTCTCGAAGGCAAATCCCGAGTATTTTGCGATGCAGTCTGACGGTACAAGAACATGGAATGACAAGCCATATCTTGCCAAGCTTTGCGATTCGAATCCTGCCGTATGGGACCAGTGGATAAAGGACGTGGAGGAGGCTATCGCCAAATATCCGGAGCGTAAAGTTTTCAATGCGGCGGCAAATGATAATTATGGAACGGGGATATGCTGCTGCGAAGAGTGCAGGAAATGGGATGTTCCGAATGCTGAAAAACGGAAATGGAACTATCCTAAAGGAAAACCGATTGACGGGGTCGCACTGTCAGACCGCCAGGTCAAGTTCGGGAATATCCTTGCTCAGAAACTGAAGGAACGCTTTCCAGACAAGGATTACAAGGTAATGATACTTTCATACGGATATTCCCGGCCCGCTCCGTTGAGGGAGAAACCGAGTGAGAACGTCATTATCGCAAATTGTTCAAACTTCCTTTCCGATCCGGATACGGTGGACACGAGTTCTCCTCTCCGTACCAAAATGGTTGATGAGTTTAACGCCTGGCTGGCTGTGACCAAAAACCAGATCTGGCGTCCGAACACAGGCGATATTGGCCGCTTTCAGTCTGGCGGTCCCATGAATCTGACGGGTACAAAGACGGACTTCAAGCGTGTTGTCAACTCGGGGATTCTTGGAATTTCCATTGATCAGATTTGGAACTGGTGGAGCACACAGGGTCCGCAGTATTATCTTATGGCCCAGCTTGCCTGGGATCCGAAGAAGGATCCTGACAAGATTCTGGACGATTTCTGCTCTTCCGGATTTGGTCCGGCAGCCGGTGAAATCAAGTCATACCTGAACCTGGTGGACAAGACGTGGCAAGGCATGGTGAAGGACAAGAAAGAATGGATTGAGGTATTTTCTGACGCTTTTTTTGCCGAGGCGGATGCGGTCATGCAGAAGGCGACAGACAAGGCCAAGGACAATCAGGAGATTCTTGCGAGGATAGGATTCATGCGTGCAGGCCTTGAGTTTTTCCGAATCAACACCGCAAACCAGTTGTTGGTGAAAAAACTGGTTAAGGCGGACGGGAATCCAGACGATATCAGAGAGGCGATGCGCGTCAACTGGGTTAAGCTGGAAAATCTTTCCAAGCAGTATCCGGATGCTTTTCCCCAGAGCGTTGTGATTAAAGGCAAAAATACCCACCTTGCGTACATTCATCCCGATTCGGATCACAAGGCATTGGAAGAGAAAAGAATAGCCAAGGAGAATTATAAAAAACGTATGGCGAAATTAGTTGTGGATGACGGGCTCGAGTGAACGGAGTCATTTTGAACATTAAAATAATTTATATTGCAGCAGGCTTATCATAAATAAAATGAAAAATGAGCTCAGTTTGATGGATAGGCCTGTTTTTCGCTATCGCTATCGTAGTCGTTGTCGCAATCGGCGAATGAGTTCATTCGATTACGAATACGACAGAGATTACGATAACGATGGAATTTTTTAGGGCACTAAGGATATTGGGCATTAAATAAAGGATAAAAATCTATGCAAACTAAAATTAACTTGGCTGCTGTAGAACAGTGGAATGAGGGAGCTCCAAGAATCAATGGTCCGGAAATATATGGAGCGTCGGCAAAAAAGACGTTCCTATATACCGTGCCTGCGACCGGAGAACGTCCGATTCGATTTTCCGCACAAGCATTGCCGGATGGATTGCGGATAGATGCTTCAAACGGGCAGATAACTGGTTCGGTCGCCCAAGACGGCGAGTATCGGATATTGCTACAGGCTGAGAATCGTCATGGCAGGGCGGAAAAGGAATTCTGCATAGCCATAGGCAAGGGGCTGGCTTTGACTCCGCCGATGGGATGGAACAGCTGGAATGCCTGGGAATGTTTTATTGACGACGGGAAGGCTCGCACGGCCGCAGACTGGCTCGTAAAGACCGGACTTGCTTCCCGCGGCTACACTTACGTTAATATTGATGCCGGCTGGCAGGGACGTCGCGGTGGCAAACACAATGCCATCCAGCCCAACCGCAAATTTCCAGACATGAAAGAACTCTCAAAATACATTCATGCGCATGGTTTGAAACTGGGGATCTACTCGACTCCTTGGACAAGTTCTTGGGGGCGTGTAGACCAAAAATTATTGGAGGAGTGGGGGACCGAAAGGCTGACAGGTTGTTCTTCAGGGGAGCCCGATCCGTCATTCAAGATTAACTCGCTGCCGGATGGCCGTTACGTGGGACTCAATAAGCATGAGGCAGAGGATGTGGCGCAGTGGGTGGAGTGGGGAGTAGATCTACTCAAGTACGACTGGTGTCCCACAGATCCGGACTCTGCGGAAAGAATGGGGCGGGCCCTCAAAGCGGTGGGTCGCGACATAGTAATGGGTATTTGCACTCAGGCCCGGCTTAAGAACATTGATGTCTTCAAAAAATGGGTACATATTTCGCGCGGACTCAACGATACGTTAGACACTTATTTGAGCGTGATTAGGAACGCTTTCGCTGCCGATGACTTCTGGCAGGAGGACTGGAGACCTCATATTGGACCTGGGTTCTGGCGTGATTTAGACATGTTCGCATTAGGTCCTTTGTTCGCCACCGCAACCAGTTGTCGGCCCAACAGGTTATCACAGGACGAACAGATAACGAATATGACCGCATGGGTGCTCTATCCGTCACCTCTGATGCTGAGCTGTGATCTTTCATCGCTGAATGATTTCGAACTGAGGCTTTTCGGAAATGAAGAAGTGATTGCGGTAAATCAAGACAGGCTAGGAAAACCGGCCATGCGGATCTATGAGCAAAGGGGTCAGCAAACGGGCGCTGAACGCCCTCAAGTCAACAGGCGGGCATGGTCCCGTCCTCTTGCCGATGGCAGTTTTGCGGTCGGACTTTTCAACTTGGCGGACAGTCCGGATGAGTTCCCTTTGGATTTCAGTCTGCTGGGGATCTCTGGGACAGCCGCCATACGCAACGTATGGGAGCGTAGAGATATCGGAAGAATCCGCGATAGTTTTTCAATTAACGTACCGGCTCACGGTGCACAATTACTGAGGATAAAGAAATGAGATTAAAAAATTTGGTTTTGGTAGTGATTGCATTGTTTTCACTGTATTTTCCTGTTCACGCAGGATCATTGGGATTGCATAAGGTTTTCACCAACAACATGGTGTTGCAGAGGGATATTGCGGTGCCTGTTTGGGGCAAAGCAAATCCCGGAGATAAGATAAGCGTTGCCTTTGCAGGCCAGGTTAAGGATTCGGTGGCTGATTCGGAAGGTAACTGGTCACTGAAGCTGGATCCCCTCAAGGCCTCAAAGGAACCCCAGGTAATGACGGTCAAAAGCAGTAGCCAGTCTCTTGAGATAAAAAATATTCTAGTCGGAGATGTCTGGTTGTGTTCAGGGCAGTCCAACATGGCATTCCAGCTTAAAGGGGCTTTGGGTGCCGAGGAAGAAATCAAGAACGCGAAAAATCCTGACATCCGTATTTTTACAGTTAAGGATAGCAGGGCTGAGAAGCCTTCTTCAGATCTTAACGGAAGCTGGCTTGAATGCTCACCAGACACGATAAGGACTTTTTCCGCAGTGGCCTATTATTTTGGCAAGGAGTTAAACAGCAAATTGAACATGCCAATTGGTTTGATAACTTCGGCCGTAGGAGGCTCTCCTGCCGAGGCCTGGACAAGCATGAAGAGTTTAGAATCAAATCCCGCGCTTGAGCCGATAGCGGCTGATTTTAAAAAACAGGTTGAAAAGATGCCCGAACTTAAGAAAAAATACGATGAGGAAATTGCTGAATGGAATAAGCTTTATTCTGACAAGAAACCGGGGGATATGCTTGCTGATGGCGGCAAGGTTCCAGTTAAACCTCAGCTTCCATTGTCCTGGGAAAATAAGAAGGCGCCGTCCGTACTTTAATAACGCAATGCTCAACCCCCTCATCCCATTTGCAATAAAAGGCGTGATATGGTATCAGGGGGAGGCGAATGTGAAGATGGGGTCGGCTTACAAAACCTTGTTGAGCAATCTTATTTCCAATTGGCGCGAAAGCTGGGACAGGGTGATTTTCCTTTCCTGATTGTTCAATTG
>CAZXAC010000135.1:0-6956 GCA_964638335.1 uncultured Lentisphaera sp.
GCGCCGCTGAAGGAGACTGTTGCGGCCGCAATGATAATGTATTCAGGTTGGGACAGGCGTACTCCCCTTTGGGACCCCATGTGCGGTTCTGGTACCATCCCGATAGAGGCTGCGCTTTGGGCTCGCAACATAGCTCCTGGAATATTCCGTGAACGTTTTGGTTTCGAAAGGTGGGCGGATTTCGATGATTCTGCTGCCTCGATTATGAAGGAGATGCGCGGATATGCCAGGAGAAATGCCTCTGGGGCGATGCCAAGCATAATGGCTTCAGATAGTGATCCTGTTGTACTTGAAACTGCAAAAGCCAATGCTAGAAGGGCCGGAGTCAGAATATCTTTTCGAGTTGCCAAAATAGAAGATATTGAGCCGGACGGAGCCAAAAGATTTGTTATAACGAATGCTCCATTCGACAAGAGGCTTTCGGTAGACAAAGACTTCTATAAAAGGATGGGCGCTGCGTTTAGCCGTCTACATGGATGCCGGGTGTCGGTTTTTTCCGCTAATCCTCTGGCCTGGAAGCATATTCCGGCTAAGGCTGTGGAATCTTTCAATATGAAGAACGGAGATCTCGACTGTATTTTTTCCGTCCATGATATTCAGTAATTGGATTGCAGTTAGATTTTTTGTCAGGCTTCTATCTCAACCGAAAATTTTACAATCGGTTGATTTTTCTTTGCTGGAGCGAAATCCGAACGCCTGACTCCGGCTATCCATATTATTCTGTCGGTTTCTGGAGTTTTTAAAATCGGATATGATTTTCTGGTCGAGGATGGAATTTTTCTGTTTTCAAATATCTTTTTCACCCTTACTTCCTCTGTTGAGCCAAAAGGTTTCATTCGCTCCCCTTCTAGGGCAGGCCCAACCTTAAGAAGTTTTGGAATTTTACTGGCATCGAAGTATGCGGATCTGTCATCTTTTAGTTTGAATGATTCTGTTTTATCTATTAGAACTGCTGTTAACCTGTATTTATCCCAAACGAAGGAGCTTTTTTTTCTCCAGTCCCAAATCTTTGCTGGATAAGTTTTTGCGGTTTTAGCAAATTCCAGCGACTTAGCTGTAATTTCGATGAAGGCGTCAGGTAGATTTTGCAAAGGAATTTTTATTCTGTTCTTGTTTTCCAGCTTGGATATCCTGTGGATGGCTTCATCAATCCTATTTATCAGCTCATATCCTGGGACATAGTCTTTTTTTGTGAGCATGCTCAACCATTTTCTTAGGACTCTTATTTTTATCGCGCGCGGCAGTGCGGAAAATTTTGTCAATGGCAGGGGTGATTTCAAAGAAGAAGATGAAAGTTCTTTCCATATCTTTTCGGTTTCTCGCTCAATAAAAATCGCATCATCTTCAAGAGCCATTGCTGCCCTTTTCATTCCCTCTTTCGCGCCATCGCAAATGTCGGACAATTCTGAAAGCGTTACATTCCTTATGTAATTCCTGAGAATCTGATTGTCTTCATTTGAGACGTCATTTCTCCAATCGGAAACGCTTTCCCTGCAGAGGAATTCTTCAATTTGAGCTCTGGAGAAATTAAGGAGTGGGCGTATTATCGTGATGCCGTCCACGGTCTGAATTTCCCTCAAGGATGTTAGCCCGGATACGTTTGATCCGCGCAAAAGCCTTATTATTATATTTTCATTCCTGTCATCGGAATTGTGTCCAAGAGCGATTACTGATTTTTGGTTGCTGGCAAGAATCTTCCATTCCTTAAGTCTCAATCTCCTGGAAACATCCTCGAAGCTCTCCATTCCTCTGAGAGCCTTCCTGACATCGAGATTGATTTCCATAAGTTCTATATTTCGACTTCCGCAGAACTTGGCGCAAAAACGCGCATCTTCTACACTTTCCTGTCCTCTAAGACCGTGCTGGAAATGCACTGCTTTGAGTTTGAAATGCAATCTCTCTGAGAGTTCCTTGAGCAGCAATAGCAGGGCTGTCGA
Source organism: uncultured Lentisphaera sp. (assembly GCA_964638335.1). Classification (GTDB taxonomy): domain Bacteria; phylum Verrucomicrobiota; class Lentisphaeria; order Victivallales; family GWF2-50-93; genus DYMC01. The sequence goes on from CAZXAC010000135.1 coordinate 1,938, forward strand.
GTCAGCTCCCCCGCTGAAACCGCAAAATACTTGCTCGCTCCGCCTTGAAGACAGGAAATCAACTGTCGACGTATTCAATCCTGCTATTATAGTTTTCATCTGATAATCCTCGTCTCATTTTGATCTATCGCAAGACAGATTAAAGCTATGAGAGAGAATGTCGTTGGCGTTGTACACTTTTTCTTAAGCCGATTGGTCATCAGATTCGTTCTTTTGCGTGCTTGATTTGTATATCTCGGCTATGTACATATTGCTTATCGCCGTGTCAAGATGTGCTTGTGTCAAATCGGTGATAACCATTACACCAAATGATATTAAAAGTGTAAAAACAATGACTGTCGCAATATCCACAATCATTGATATTATTATTTTCCTTATAGTAGAATTCGAGTAGCTGACTTTATTTTCCTCTTCCTGCATATTTCTCTTTGCAGTTGTGACTAGATCCATGACTTTATCGTTTTGTTTGTCAAACATCCAGTCTGTTAACAATATTATCCGCGCTTTTATTTTTACGTGTTCGAGCATGTCTATGGCTCTTTCCGCATTTACTTTTTGATCCTTCTGTATATGCGGAAGATAGCTAAATGTGCGACTGTAGGAGTCCAATATTTCCATTAACGTCTGCAGTTCTTCAGAGGACGAGCGCAATATCTCCCTATTGTCAGGATTTTCTGTCAGACCGACTAATCCATCTATATCCTCGATAAGCAGTTTCATTTGATTTTTGTCATCATGTACGTTCTTCTCGTTGTTATATATTCCTATTATCTCAATTATTTCTCCAGTGCTCTGTGTTTTTTCGACTTTTATCTTTTTTGCGTATTCGGAAAGTTTTTGTATTATTTTATCTAAGTTTGTATCTAATTTTTGAAGTAGGCTATTTTTTATGTCTTGTATGTTTTGTTTCTGCTCAGAAATTTGTTTAATTGTTTCATCGAAGTCACTCGAAGTCTTGTATTCATTTTTTATTGTTACAAGTTTTACGGAGTCGTTGTTATTTATGTTTTTGACCTTTTTGATATCATTACTCGTTCGATTGACTATGTTATTCAGCTTATTGATTTCTCCCTTTATATTTTCAATATCAACTGATTGAGGGATATATTTGGCCAGTTTTATATCTATTGTGCTTTTGTAAATCAATTGTAGGCAATAAATCAATGAGATGATAACTACTATTAATACGAACGCCGCTCTTATTTTTATCAAATAGTAGCCCCATTTGTATCTGTTGTTCATATGCCCAATGCTCCCTTTTTTAGATTTTCTATTTTTTGTAATATGTTTTCATTTTTTATCAAGTCATATGCTTTTTCATACGCTTCTACGGCTTTGCTGTTTTTGTGTAGTTTTTCATTTTCGTTCGCAATTTGAATATATTTACTGTATTCGAGGATCTGATTAGATACTACATCATAATTAGAACTTATCGCAGATTTTACAGACGCATCAAGATCTGGACTGTGGGTGTTTTTCAAGGTTTCCGACAATGTGTTTAAATGTGCAATGGCCTCATCGTATTTGTTGTTGACTACGAAGAGTCTTGCTGGCGATATCTGTTTGACAATCTCAATTGCATTATTCAATAGTTGAAGTCTCATTGTAAAGCAGGCTTTGTCTGATAATGATATGCAAGTGTTTATTTTTTGTTCTAGGGATTCAAGTTTCTTGATAATTGACGAATCTGCTGCTGTAATATCTGTTATTGTGTTTGGAGCAATGAACTGTTTGTGTTCGGGTGAGGCTATAATGGATAAGGCAGTTGCCGTTATCTCCGCAATCTCTTCGTTTGATTCTTTCCAAGAAGCGACAATCCGATTGGCCTCTATTAAATTCAGTTTTGAAAATCTCGAGACTGTCTCTTCCATTATCTCCCAATTATCTTGGGATGAATTATAGATGTTTTGTAGAATTTCGTACTCTTGATCCTTAGAAAGGGGGTAAATACTTTTTATCATTTCTTCTGATTTGTAATATGATGTCGGAGATGATGCAAAAACATTCTGAATTTTCTCAAAAACTATTCCGCTAATTCTGTGTTGGTTCTGGCTGTCTGCTGTTGGATAGGTTTCCTTGTAGAAATCGAGAGTCGCCTTGAGGCTATAGTTGTTAATCTCCGAAGCAAATGTGTCGATCTTTCCATTTAGACCATGCTGTTTGTATTCTTCGGGGGAAAACCACCTTTTATTTACAAGACGCCAACCGCTTTTGTATTTGCTCAAAGTTTCGTCGACTTCAAATAAGTGGCTAGACAATTTTTGCTTTGCTTCCGGGTAAAATTTAAAAAGTTCGTGGAGGTCTTCACTTCTTTTTTGATAAATTCTTATATGATCTTCATTCTCTACAGATGTAGGCATTTCATCTTTCAAAAATGTTATTTCGGCATACTGCAATGGATTGAACCATTTCCGTTCTACCTTCCGGAAGCCTTTCTTATACATCTCGCTCTCGGAGTTTAGATAGTTGATATAGTCGGATAATATAGGTTTTAGTTTCGGATAGCTGTCTATTAGTGATTTGCACGATGAAATCGATACAAGAATTGATTCATTAGTTGTCTCCGCCGTTAGTGGAGTATAATTCGCTGGATAATAAGAAGGGAAGAGATACTCTGTAGATACTCTCCTGAACTGAGAATATTTCCCTAAGGTTTTATAGAATTTTTCGTCGAAGAAAACGATACAGTGTATTTTTGAGCAATCAAGAGTCTTGATTCGTCCTTCTTTGTCTCTAATTTGTGCGTTAGCAACGCTTATCCACGAAATAGAATCGAATTTATATACTTCCGGATTTAGATCGCCTTTGTATTCAGAATATGCTAGGACTCCAACGCAATCACCGTTGTAATCAGAAAAAACTTTCAGATGCATTGAGGTAAATACTAATAAAGCGAGAAAAATCCTCATGAGAATTATATCCTGTTCGATATTTTCCGTTGAGCAAAATAAGAAAACTCTTAGCTCCAGTATGCCACGTAACCTATCATATATTAGTCAAAAATCAAATTTTCACACAGGCGCTGTCGTCGCTAGAAGTTGTTTATTGTAAATAAGAACAGTCCGAATAAAAAGTTAAATTGAAGAAAGTATTTCCTTTTTCTTTTTATCATATTCGTCTTGGGAAATAAGGCCTTCGTCTAGCATCTTTTTTATAGTCTTAAGTTTTTCCACTTTTTCATTAGATGGAGACGTTTCGGTTTTGTCTATATTATTTGGAGTCTTTTTGTATTCTTTCTCAAAGTCCGATAGTTTTTTTTGCACATCGTTTAGTGTTGTGTTATTCTTTTCGTAACTCAATTTCAGTTTACCCTGATTCTCCTTAAGGGACTTTATTTCCTTTTCTAGGTCTTTTCTCCTAGATTCCATTTCTTTGATGGCCTTTGATGATTCAGCGGATAATTCCACTTTTTGCTTTGTTGCTTTGCCTGTCTTTTCGACGGGTTGATAAGTTACGCTTGCCTGCATTATTTCTGCTATTGACTGGTTTATGGTCTGTATTTCCCTCTGTTTTTCCGCTATTTCTTTAGGGATTGAATCCATTAGAGCTTTTTCATCGGAGATTTTTTTTGAGAGGTTACCTATGAAATCCTGGGCATTCTCAGTTGAATTATCAAAAGCTGAACTGCGGCATGCGATTTCGTCGACATATATGTATTTGTCGAATACCGGAATCACGGCATATACTGGCAAATAGACGAACCCTCCGTAGACTTCCTTTAGACAGGTCATTGGTTTTATTGTCACATATGCTGTGGGGTTTTCTTTGATCTTGTCTATAAGCTCTTTATTTTTTTCGTCTTGCAATCGTTTTTTTTCGTTGGCTTTTGCCATTGCCTCCTGCAGTTCTTTTTCTTTTTGCTCTTTTTGTTTCTGAAGCTCCATTTCGCGCTGTTTATTTTTTTCCGCCACTTTCTTTCTTAACTCTTCGGCCTTTAGCGGATCATAGCCATATTTCTTCTGCATTTCTTCCGGAAGTCTTTTAAAATCGATAAATGTTGAGCCGGTTGAATGCAAGATGTGAATCCCGAATGGGTCGGTCTTTGAAATTTGGGCATTTGTAAACTTCTTGCCGTCGGTAGTTGTAATGTCTTCGGCTTTTAAAAAAAACGAAGCTGATAAGAGTAGTATCGAAATAAAGCAATTTGTGCGTATGTAATATTTCATAATTGCAAATTTGTTTGATATTATAGGTCTGAATATAGCATTTTTCCCTGAAAACCCAAATAAAGTAAATGTTTCTGAGAAACTGTTTATTTTATTTTCCCAAGGTTGTTTTTAAGCCTAGCGAAAGGAAACATGTTTTTAGGATTAACCTGAATATCTTTCATCTTGTAGTCTTTATTTGCCGACACGAGCCGGTATTGATCTGGCGTATCTTTTTCAATCCGTTTCAATACATATGATGTCTCGCCAAAATCATCCTGATACTCTACTGCAAATATTTGATTCGAAACAGTTCCTCCCTCGTTGCGTTCCAAGAGGAGAAAGTCGCCATCCTTAATAGGAGCGTTCCCTCCATCCATCGAATCTCCTCTTGCCCTTACCACAAAATGCCTTTTGGGATCGAGATTTCCGTGAGTATTTTCTACCTCAATAGTTTCCGCTTCATAGTCAGTATTTGAGGAGACAGATTTAAAGGAGCCACATGCAATTTTGAGGTCTGGGAAGAAGCTAAGTGCGATTTTAGCGGGAAGCTCTTCTTGTCCTGATTTGCCGATTTCATTTACTTCGATTATGAGGTTTCTTACGATCTGCTCAACATGCTTTTGGATTCCCGTGGCTTTGCTTTCCCGTGAGCCTGCAACATTCAGGACGATTTGCGAATTTCGCAAATTACGAGTCCACTCAACCATTTGTTTGGTTGTTTCTATTTCATTCTTTTCTGTATCTAAGCAAATATACGGTTTTTTGTGTTTTTCTGCGAATTCAGCAGTTTTCTTGGAGCCTCCAGTTGCTGTTCCATTTGTAAAAATAGAAGTTGCGGACGAGTCAATGACATTTTTCTCGGTGCGTTTAG
>CAZXAC010000136.1:0-6947 GCA_964638335.1 uncultured Lentisphaera sp.
AGAAGGTGATGTGGTTGTAATCAGGTACGAAGGACCAAAAGGCGGACCTGGGATGCAAGAGATGTTGGCGCCCACAAGCTACATAATGGGCAGAGGTCTTGGAGAAAAAGTCGCTCTTATAACCGATGGCAGATTCAGCGGGGGGACTCGTGGGGCATGTATAGGGCACGTAAGCCCAGAGGCCGCCGCTGGCGGTCTTATTGCTTTGGTCAAGGAAGGCGATATCATATCGATAGATATTCCAGAAAGGAAAATAAATCTTGAAGTTGATGATAATGAAATAGAAGAAAGAAGAAAAATATGGAAAGCTCCAGAATCAAAGGCGAAACATGGTTGGCTAGCCAGATATGCTGAAATGGCGACAAGTGCTGACAGTGGAGCAGTGTTGGCGGGGAAATAAAATATGAAACCGGCAAAAAAAAATAAAAATCAAAATGGATCAAAGATCCTTCTTGGCTTGGGACTTGATTCAAGAGATGAACACGTACGTATTACGAAGGGCGAAAACTTTCATTTGTTAGGGGGGACGGAGGATACCCATGAGAAAATGACTGAAACCGCAATAAAATTCAATGAAAAACTCTCCTCAAAAGGGAAACGGCTCGACGATTTGAGCGGTGAAGAGTTTATAGATATGATATCAGAATCAATGGTGAAATAAAAAATGAAAGCTTCAGAAATCAGACGCAAGTACATAGAGTTTTTTAAAAGCAAAGGGCATGCCGTGATAAGAAGTGCGCCCTTAATCCCGGAAAATGACTCAACAGTGCTTTTTACGACCGCCGGAATGCATCCTTTGGTTCCTTTTCTCCTTGGAGAACCTCATCCATTAGGAAAAAGATTGGTTAATTTTCAGAAATGTGTCAGAACAGGAGATATAGATGAAGTCGGTGATGATGTTCACCTCACATTCTTTGAAATGTTAGGGAACTGGTCTCTGGGGGATTATTTCAAAAAGGAGGCAATAGAATTCAGTTTCGAATTTCTTACTTCCAAACAATGGCTCGGATTACCACTGAATATGTTGGCTGTGACAGTCTTTGAAGGAGATTCAGATGCCCCATTTGATTCGGAAGCCAAAGATTGTTGGCTAAAGTTAGGGATAGATGAAAATCGCATAGCAAGGCGTCCAAAGAAGGATAACTGGTGGGGACCCGCCGGGGAGAGCGGACCATGTGGACCAGATACGGAAATGTTTTTTTGGACAGGCAAAGGCTCCCCTCCTAATGAATTTAATCCAGATGACCGCATGTGGGTGGAAATCTGGAACGACGTTTTTATGCAATACAACAAGGGAAAGGACGGGAAGTATCTACCTCTTGTTCAGAAAAACGTTGACACTGGCATGGGGCTAGAGAGAGTTACAGCGATATTGCAAGGCAAATCGAGTTGTTACGACACGGAATTGTTCCAACCTATTTTTGATGCCTTGTCAAGCATATGCGGAGGGGATGTTTTTTGTGGTGAGGGAGAAATTCTTAGAGCAGGAAGAATAATAGCAGATCACATAAGGGCTGCGGTCTTCATGATGGCAGATGGCGTTCAACCGGGAAATGTAGATCAGCCTTATGTCCTGAGAAGACTTTTGAGACGTTCAATAATGCAGGGACGAAAGCTTGGAATAAAAGATCCATTCTGTGCGAAAATCGCAGAAACTGTTGTAAAAAATTACTCCGAAGTTTATCCGGAATTATCAATTGCTTCAATTAAGATAAGCGAATCTATGAGCAGAGAGGAGGAGCAATTTCAGAAAACGATAGAAAATGGTGCCAAAGAATTCGAGAAATTTATATCAAGAGTCCCACAGCATGTCCAGAAAAAAATAATAAGTGGCAGAAACGCCTTCTACCTTTATGAAACCTATGGTTTCCCGGTTGAGCTTACCACCGAGATGGCCTCCGAAAAGGGCTTTTCCGTGGATATGGAAGGATATCAGGAGGCTTATAAAAGACATCAGGAGATGTCTAGGGTTGGAGCCGAACAAAAGTTTAAAGGGGGGTTGGCCGATAATTCAGAAATGACGGTTAAGCTTCATACCGCCACCCATCTTCTGCATCAGGCATTAAGAAAGGTGCTTGGTGTCCACGTCGAACAGAAGGGATCAAATATAACTGCTGAAAGGTTGCGTTTTGACTTCTCTCATCCAGAGAAGCTTAGTGATGAGGAATTGATCAAAGTTCAGAATATTGTAAACGAGATAATAGAAAATAATTTGCCTGTGAAAAACGAACAAAAAACCGTTGAGGAAGCTCTGAAAGAGGGAGCGATAGGACTCTTTGTTGAAAAATACGGAGAAAAAGTCAAGGTGTACAGCGTTGGTGATTTCAGTAAGGAAATATGCGGCGGTCCGCATGTTGAAAACACTGGTAATTTGGGCAAGTTCAAGATACTCAAGGAAGAAAGTTCCAGCAGAGGTATACGAAGAATCAAGGCCACTCTGGAGGCTAAATAAAGACTAGACCTTGTTTGTGAACACTGAAGGAATCCCTTTAATGGGACGGTTTTGGAGCTTAAACTGGCGATTTTTATCAGTTATGCTCCTTTCGACTGCGGAACGTCTCCTATTGTTTTAATTTTTTGTCCAATTCTGAATCATTTTCGGCTCCGAGTTCCAGTGCCTTGTCATACCAAGCTTTTGCCGTTTTGATATCTTCCGGATGGAGTTTGATAATTGTTTTCGCTACCGATAGTGACACCTCTGGGGAATCAGCTTTTTGAATAGAAAGACTCTTTAAATATGCTTCAGCCTTTTCTTTATCTCCTTTGTCGGTGCATATCCTAGCTAGGCTTGCCGCCGCAGTTTGGTTATCTTTGTCAAACTCAAAAACCTTCTGATAATGCCATATTGCACTTTCTATATCCCTGCTTTTTTCCGCATCTTCGGCGGCGTATATCAGCAGGGCGGTCTTCTCGTTTTCTGGTTTTTCCTTTGGTTTTGCTGGTTCCTTTGCCTTTGTTGTCTTTTCAATAGCCGTTTTTCCTGGTTTTTTAGCCTCCGCAGATTCCTTTTCGCGCTTGAGTTCCTCTATTACCCTATTTTTCTCTCTAATCTCTGTCATCAGCTTTTCTTTTTCCTCCCGGAAAGCTTTTGGGTAGACATTCTCTGCTATGTTTTCCTCTAGTCTTGTTCTTAAGGCGTCGTTATGTTTTTTTACTTTTTCTAGTTCATCCGTAAGGCTTTTTATGTTTTTGCTTTTTTCTTCTAGTTCGTTCTTCATGTCGCTGAACTTTGCCGTTTCAGGCGATGTTTTTCTTAGCTTCTCTATTTCTCCATTTAGTTTGTTTATGTTTTTATTGAGTCTTTGGTTTTCATTGGAAATTTCGTTTATCTCTTTTTTTGCAATCTTGTAATTTTTGAGGTTGAGTTCATTGTCTGTCTTGGTGGATTCGTAGTCTTTTGAGATTTGATCAACTTTTTGGAGAGCCTTATCCCTGTCTTTTGCGATTTTCGCAATTTCCTTTTGTAGTTCCTCGACCTTACTTGTTAGTTCCTTGTTTGATTCTTTGATTTTTGCGTTAGATGTTTCCTCAATCTTTTTAGATTCAATCTCTTCCTTGAATATCTGGTTTTGCTTTTTTAGTTTTTCTATCTCAGCATTTGCGATTTCAAGTGTTGATGCCATCTGTTTTGCTTTTTCCCTTATGTTCTCATTCTCCGCCAATAGTTCATCATTTTTTTGTTTTTCGGAAGCGTTTGTCGTTTCGGATGTTGAGAGTTTTTTCTTAAGCTCATTCAACTCATTATTCAGAGAATCTATCTTGTTGCTTAAATTCTTTTTTTCTTCAACTGAGTTTTTGAGTTCTTCCTTCAATTGAGTATTTTTGTTTGTTTCTTCATTAGCTATCTTTGCCAATTCGATAGATTTGTCATTCTTCTTGTTGATTTCTTCAAGTTTCGCCTTTAGCTCTTCGAGATTTTTTTCGTTTTTCTCATTTTTTGCGGATATTTCGGCGTTCACCCTGATTAGTTTTTCATTTTCTTGGCGTATTTCGTTTATTCCCACCGCTGCTATCTCTTGTGACCTCTTTGATTCGATTTCTTTCTGAAGGATTGCATTAGACTCTTTGAGCCTTTCGATGTCAACCTTTGATTGTTCTAATGCGACAGCAAGATCTTTCGCATTCTTGAGCATATTTTCATTTTCAGTAAGTTTTTGAGCGTCCTTTGTTTTTTCGTCTTCGTGGAGAGCCAACTTCTTTTTCAAATCTTCGTTTTCATTTTTCAGCTGTGTGAATTTATCGTTATAAGCTCTTATATCGTCTTCGGTGGATTTTATTTTTTCTAGAAGCTGTCTGTTCTTTGCGTCAATTTCTGTGGCATGCCTGGTCAGTTCAGTGTAGTTGCTGTCTTTGCTGGACATGCTTGTTAGTTTTTGTGTGAGTTGTTCTATCATTGCTCTCTGTTCTGCTCTTTCAGTTGCCATTTTGGCTATATCATTGGCTTGCAAATCGATAGTATTTTTATATTCATCTGTTTTTGCTTTAAGAGCTGCGATGTCTGAGGAATAGCCGGATAACTTGTTTGAGTTGTCCACGATAATTTTCTGGTATTTCTGGTTTTTCGTGGAAAGATCTGAATTGTTCTGGGCCAATTTTTCATTTTCTTTCTTTATGCCATCCATCTCATTGACTAAGGACTGCAATTCTTCTGAGAGCTTTTTTTTCTCGTTTTGGAGTTGTTGTGCTAAAGCTCCGGCTTCATTTTTCTCCAACAATTCACTCAATTTTTTGTTGAGATTTTGATTTTCCGCCTTCAATTCATCAATGTTTTTTAGTTTTTTTTCTATATCAGAATTCAGTTTTGATGATTTTTCTTCCGCTGCAGATAGCTTTAGTCCCAATTCATTAGCATTTGTTTCGGCATCGGTAAGTCTTTTTTCGGCATTTTTCAGGGCAATATCATATTCTTTTATTTTGTAATCATGCTCCGCCTTGGATAGCTTCAATTCTTGATTCTCTCGCTTCAAAATTTCACTAATATTGGAGATATCTTTCATCTTTTTCTCAGCCTCAATAGACTTAGATGCGAACTCCAAAACTTCCTTCTGTAGTTTTTCCTTTTCTTGTCCGATATCCTGAGCGGATGGTTTCTCTAAAGCCTTTTTGAGTTCATCTGATACTATCGCGTATCTTTTTTCCAGTTCATTCTTTTCCTGATTGAGGCGACGAATTTCCTCTGTTGCAGCTACGCCCCTAGCGGCTTCCTTTTTTACCTCAGCAAGAGCGTTTATTGCCGTTTCATGCTTAAGCCTTAAATCCTGTAGATCTCTTTGCAGTGTTCTAATTTGGATTTCCATATTCCTTGTGTCTTGGGTTGCTCTTTGTGTTTCTTGGATTGTTGTGGTTGTCGCTTGGGTGGCGGGTCTTTGTTGAGTTTTTTTTGACAAGGGTTTTATGGCGTCAATTTGTTGAAGGCACTTTTTTATCCTGTAGTCTATAAGAAAGCTGTTCCAATCCGGATATCCTTCCTGAACCTTTTTGAAAAGCACAATAGCCTCTTCATAACCTTTTAATGCCTCGTCATATTTACCTATCTTCTCATTGCGTTCGGCCTTTTCATATATTTCAAAACCTTGTAGCCATATCCTTCTTGCATCAGAAGTCTTCTCCGCAGCATTCAGCATTGAAATTGCGCACGACAAAGAAAAAACTAGTACAAATGTAAGAAAAACCCGCACACTTGCTACAAAAATGATCTTTTTTATTTTCTTCATATTGCTCTCTCTTATGATTTTATATTTAATCCGGCGAATACATATAATCTGCTTTTTCTGAAAAGCACGTTCGAATCTGTGATTTTGTCATTGGTTTTGTCGAAGGTTTTTTTGTTGAATCCGCTTGTTTTTCGATAGTTCAGGATCCTGCGTAAATTTTTTTTGACAGCAAGGCTATCCTCTTACCAAGATCTTTCATGTTTTCAACAGCTTCGGAATCTTTTTGAACATCTCCCTTTGCTTTTCCAAATCCCAGATTCCAGTACGTTGAGCCGACCACCAACATGCTGTTTATCATAAAAAAGTTATTTATCGTATTGAAAACATGTACCGCACCGGCCCTTCGAACAGCAACGACTGCGGCGCCTATTTTATCTTTCAGCAATCCATTTGCTCGCGCGACAAAGCCAAGTCTGTCAATAAGTGCTTTTGTCTCAGAACTTACATCGGCGAAATATGTTGGCGAGCCGATTATTATTATATTGGCTTTCAAGGCCTTCTCTATGTAGGAGTTTAGTTCATCTGAATCTATGGCGCATCTTGTATTCATGTTTTTGCGACATTTCATACACGCTGAACATCCTCGGATTGCCTTCCCGCCAACTTGGATCAACTCTGTGCTTATCCCTTCTGATTTTATTTCTTCCAAGACCATTTTAAGAAGGGTTTCAGTGTTTCCATCTTTTCTTGGGCTTCCGTTAAATGCAACTGCTTTTAGCATGTATTTCTCCTGGTTTTATTTTTTTGCGAATTTAGCAATTAATATTGATATTTCGTATAAAAACACAAGCGGAATAGCCATCGCTATCTGACTTATTGGTTCTGGCGGGGTAAGTATTCCAGCAATGACAAATATTACGACTACTGCGTACGGGCGACTGTTTTTTAGCATTTCCGAATTCAAAATCCTGGCTTTTGCCAGTGCGAAGACAATTAGGGGCATTTCTGAGATAAGTCCACATGAAAGCATCCAAATGGTGCAAAAACCTATAAAATCCTTCAACAACCAAATATTTTCTGTTCCTTCAATGGTGAAATTTGAGGAAAAGGACAGCAGAAGTGGTATTGAAAAATATGCGACGGCTGCTCCTAGGTTGAAAAGTAAGGTGGCTGAGACGGTCAAAAACAGGACGCTTCTTTTTTCATTTTTATTTAGTGCGGGGGAAATAAACTGCCATAGGAGGTAGAATATCAAGGGGGATGCCAATATTATACCAGACAATATTCCAGTTT
>CAZXAC010000137.1:0-6877 GCA_964638335.1 uncultured Lentisphaera sp.
GCTTGACGCGTTGGGGCGATCAAAGAGCAGGGCTGCGTACCTTGTCAGGCACCATCTCGATGATCTTGCCAAAAACAGGCTTCCTCAGATAGCGAAAAAGATGAAATTATCCATGGATGAATTGAGCTCGGTCGTGGATGAGATTAGAAAACTCAATCCTTCTCCCGGACGTTCTTTGGTTCATGAAAATCCTATATTTGTGTCTCCAGAAGTCTTTGTTGAGAAAAAGGGAGATTCCTTTGTTGTCAGCACGAATAAGGACTCGGTTCCAAGGCTCAGAATATCCAAGACTTACATGGGGATGCTTGACGATCCAAACGTTTCCCGCGAAGCAAAGGCCTACATAAGAGATAAGATAATAAGGGCAAAGAACGTGATGAGGAGCATCGCCCAGAGAGAGAGTACGATAAAAAGGATAGCGGACGTGATAGTTGATGAGCAGTACGATTTTTTTGTGAAAGGTGTGGAGTTCCTTAAGCCCCTTACGATGCAGAATGTCGCAGACAAGCTTGGACTGCATGAGACAACAGTAAGTCGTGCAATAGCAAATAAATTCATGCAGACTCAACATGGCCTTTTTGAGTTCAAGTTCTTTTTCTCGGGCGGTTACCAATCGGAAAGCGGAGAAGGTATGTCGAGTAAAAGCGTAATCGAGAAAATAAGAGACATGATAGAATCGGAGGATCCTGAATTGCCGCTGTCGGACAAGGATATTTCTGACGCTCTAAAGAAAGATGGTCTTAATGTGGCTAGGAGAACTGTTGCTAAATATCGGGAGGGCATGGGGATATCGTCGTCGCATTTGAGGAAGAAATACTCATGAAATTGAATATTGGGCGTGGAATGAAAATAGATGTCCTTGTATTTGTCCTTATATGGCTTTTGTCGTTCTTCTGCAGAACAATGGTGTACGAGCGAGAGGCCGTCAGGGTTGCTGCTCTTGCCGGGATAGAACAGCCTAAATCAGGCCATTTCGTTCCTTTTACGATTGAAAGCGCAATGGCATTCAACTACGCCAATCAAATAGGATCAGGGGAACTAAATATCCTTGGCCCGGATTTGCGTCTTTCAGGACTGGGAAAGGTCAGCGTAAATCGTCAGTTTAACGTCGGGAACGAATATTTTTTAGGTTATGGATACAGGCTCAAGAAGATGCTGTTTGGCAGTCCAGAATTGAAAGAAGAGGACAAGGTTTATGAGGACGATCCGTATTTTAGTTCGTGGGTAAGATTTCAGCTAAGGCTTTGGGTTTCCCTTTCTTCAGCCTTAATATTTTTATGTTTGAGGATTATGGGGGTCCCAGTCCTTCTTTCCGTAGTTGGCGGAATACTGCATTGCGTATCTCCGGCTGCCATAGCCAGATACACTGGGCAGGACATAGTCGGCGGAGCCTTCTCGATGCCTTTCCTACTTTCAACTTTGGCGGCCGCATTGGCCTACATGAGAAGGATGTCCACTGTCAAATTTGCGATATTTTTGGTGTCGGGTTTTATCGCGATAGCGACGTGGGATATGGTTCAAGTTGTGTTTTCGGCATTTGCGTTGTTTGAACTTTTGCGAATTATGATGGGTGGAGGCACTGGACGGGCAAGAAGCAGGTTATGGCTTGGAATGTTTATCTTAAGCATTATTGCTTCCGTAATTGTCCCTTATCATCAGAAGCATCTGCTGATATTTTCTCCTCTGTTGTTATTCCTAATGCCTTCAGTTTTGCTGGCGCAGAGGTTTTATCGGACTCATGGATTTTCTTGGGTTCGTGTTGCGAAAATCGCAGGTATTGCGATTTCATTTTTTATCTTATCGTCATTTATAGGCAAGATATCATCCTATTCCGAAAACTACTCCCACTTCGGAGAACTGATGATGGCCAAATTCAAGTTTATGAACGTAAAGCCGAAAGATCCTTCGCTACTGAGTTTTGATGCTCGCGTACTGTGGACTCCTGCAATGCATTCAGCCGACAGTAAGATACTTAAGTCATATTTTCCGGCGGCGCTCTATCTGGTGCCAATTATAATAGCGTCTTTCTTTTTTCTGTCAGCTTTCATTAGCGATTTCTACGGAGCTATAAAGTTTCGTTTGGGTTGGATCTACATAAACTTGTCAATTTTTATATTCTACTTTCTGGCTTTCTTTTTTATTGTCAGGTATCATGTTTTTCTGGCGGTTTTCCTTTGCTTTGTCCTGCCCCAACTGGCCTATGTGATCTTTAGGCAATTTAGGCAGGCCTCATTGGCCGGAAGCATCGCGCGCTTCGCGGCTTGGACATTTATCATCGCGGCGATTTTATTTGAAATGTTCATGTCTCTCATGCAGGTGAGGCAATATGACAGGTATTTTTTTGGAGAAGTGTCTTCGCTGATAAAATGGTGCAGGAGGGAAGGCGTCTCAAATAAGATATTTTTGGCGGACTTCGAAATCTCGCCGATGCTGTTGGCTTATTGCAGGGCTGGGATATTGCTTCAGCCGAAGTTCGAACTTGGACTCACCAGACGTAATTTTGAACACTACATTAGGATCGCTTATCATGGGACAGAAAGGGACCTCATGAAGTTCTGTGAAAGTAATTTTATTGATTACTACGTATATGACGTGGCTCTTGCCGGTCCCATGGGCATATACAGCTGCAGATATTTTGCGAACGCGCACAAGTTGTCAGAAAATTCACCAGTCGCGAGAATGAGCACTGAGGATGGTAGGAGAAAACTGCGGTACTTTTACAGGATGCAAGTTCCAGAAGATTGCAAGTTAATGGAGAATAGATATTTCGTTTTTAAGGTGATAACCGATGATAATTCGGTAGACGCCTTGAGATGGACTTCTGAGGGGAAGGCTTTTCTGAAGAAGGGCAATTTCAATATGGCTAGGCGCCTTGCCAAGTCTGCAGTATACGCCGATCCGAATTGCTATCAGGCAAGACTTTTTTATGCTCAGATGTTTAACCAGCCGGCAGACATAAGATTGAGGGGATTTTGACGTCGGCTGGAGACATCTTGATGTTAGAAAAACGCAAATCTTTACAAAAGCATAATGCGGATAGATAAACGCAGTTTGACTATAAGGTATTGAAAAAAATCTCGAATGTGCTAGTTTCATGTAGCTAATGGTGCCACGAAAATATCTAAATTGGGGGGCTCAAATGTCAGGTAAGCGCAGTATAAGCGGCGTAAATCTCTTTTGCTGGGTTACTACGATAGTCCTAGTGGGTTTATGTTTTATGGTTTTCTTCACCTACCAGAGATATGCGGATTTCGCCAGAACTGAGCGTCTATTGAAGTCAGTCCAGGAACGGATGATGGATGATTTTCTCGAGGAAAAACTGTCCGATTCTGTAAATGTCATAGAAAAGAAAGCAAAAAACAATTCTCTTGCTCCAGGAAAAATGCCTAATGATCTGGCCAAGCTCAGCCAAGGTGTCGGTCATTTTGGGGAGATATATGTTTTCGGCGAGAATCATGAATTGATGTATGCCCCGGAATCCAGCCATCTCGCTGCCGCGCTTAAATCCGAATTGAAGCCCTCAATATTGTCTAGTCTTCCTAAACAGATTGTGCCTGGAAGATCTGTCCAAGGGGAGTTCAACGTATTCACTCCGAACGGGGCGAAGGTGAGATTTCATTGGAGAGCCGCATCATGCCGCAGTGTTCCGTTGACTATCGTTGCGGCGAAGGACATGAGAGCGATTGATATTTCAACCGTTGGCAACATAAATAGAATGAGAATAGACATGATGTTGGACATGGGATATATATTTTTGCTGATGGTTGTTGTCGTATTGCTTGCCATTCGTTTTGCGTATGTCATAGCGAATAATATTAATGGAGAGGTGAAATCCCTTACGGACCTTTGTGAGTCGGGGATTGAAGATGATGCCTCAAAACCTCCTTTTTTATATCGTTTTAAGGAGTTTCTTATAATATCAAAAGCCATCAAGGCGATGTCCGAGCAGATAAGAGAACTTCTCCTAGAACTGAAAAATACTGCCGTTAAATCAGTCATAGCTAAGCAGATTCAAAGTGGTGTCCTATCAAACATAACTCACGACTTAATAGGTAAACTGAACAACATAATGGGTATAGCCCAGATACTTAAGGAGAAAGAGGACTCAAGAAGAGACGATGACGAACCTGAAAGCGAGTTTTCGAAACAAATAAGAACAATGCTTGAATCCGGAAGGGCAATGAACAATTTGCTAAAAAGTGTGAATTATATTGCTGCTCTTGATACGGACGAGTTTCCCCCAGCTGTTGCTCAGGTCAGTTTGTCCCAGATAAAAAAAGAGATTGTAAGAACCGTGGGCCACTCTGCTTCTGAACGCAACCAGAAGCTGGAATGGATTTCAGCTAAAGACGTTCCAGATTCGATCAAGACGGACAAGAATTTCCTGCGCCAGATTCTGACAAACCTCTTGGAACTTGGGATATACGCTAATTGCAAGGGGCCTCTGATAACCGAGTTTTCCTCAAAAAAATCTGATAGTGGGAAAATTATCCTTACCATAAAAACCATATTAAAAGGAATGGGTTACACCCAATCTCAGCTTGATGAGATACTGAAATTCCCGTTCGTTTCCAGGAAATACGCATCTGCCGGACTTAGACTTGCCATATGCAAGCGCTTCGCTGAGATTTTAGGCGGGAGTTTTGAGGTCGAAACCGTTGATTCAGAAGATTTGTCTGCAACTACAACTTTGATCGTTGACCTCGCAGATGCGGATGCCGTATCGGTACGGGATATTTCCAACGAGGAGATAGGTTCTCTTAGGATAAAAGTTCTCGCCGTTGACGATGACCAGGGCGGAAGGCAGATAGTTTCCCTCATGCTTAAGTCTATAGGGATTGAAGTGCAGACTGCCGAAGATGGAGCTGAAGCATTGAAAATCCTTCGGGAGAAGACGGATCTAGACATAGTCTTGATGGACTGCGAAATGCCTGGACTTAACGGATATGATACTGTAAAAGAAATCCGAAATAGAGAAAGAGAAACCGGACGGCATATTCCAATCGTGGCAATGACCGGATATACAACTCCTCAAGATGAAGAGCGATGCATGGAAGCTGGAATGGATGGTTTTCTGCCAAAGCCGCTTATAATTGATGAGCTAAAGATAGCAATATTGAGGAACATCCGCAGGAAAAAGTGATCTTTGAATTGTAGTCTCTATAGTATTTTCGAGTAGGATCATATTTTTCAGATTTACTGCGGAATCAAGTTGTCGGTAGTAATTCTTGGGCGCCATTCGGCGTGGAAATCTCCAAAGAGATGGTTTGCCCCGTTATTATGCCTTTCCGATAACACATTGTAATAGTAATCTATGCTAGTCGGATCCTCGCCTTGCTGTTGAACGAGGTCATGAGCATCAAACAACACTACTATGTCGTTAGGTTTCCTCATCCTGGAAAGTCTTATATCTCTGCTATAAAGTAAGAGATTGTAAGCATAAGATATAGGCACGTTGACATATTCGTTTCCATCTAAGTCGACATAGTCCCGCCTTGTCGGATTTTCATCAGCCGGACATTGGGATATAGTTCCAAAGTTCATTCCACCTTGAGCTGGGGCTCCTTCTTCTCCTTCAACATAAACAAGTTTTCCATGCTTTAGCAATCCCGGAGGCGGTTTTACGAAACCGAGCCATATCCCGCTCTTCCCAGGAGAGAAAAGCCAGTACCCGCCTAACACATCCTCGCCTTCTTCTACGTAGTGAGGTGGCCATTGATTCTGATTTTCATCAAGATATGTAGCATACCATATCCCATGCTGTTTCAGCTGATTCAGACAGCTCGCCATGTAGGCATATTCTTTGGCTCTCTTCAAGCTTGGGAATGACATGGACATCAGAACCATTATTATAGCTATGGAAACCAAGAGCTCTATAAGCGTGAAAAAAACGAATACGCATACAACAAATGCCACTCGATAAAGTATTTAATTTTATTTTTTTTTCGCTCATTTTGCGCTCCTGGAAGCATTGGAAATAAGCCAAAAGACATCAACAAACCGAAAAAGACCGACTTTTACAGATTTTCGACTTTTACAGATTTTTGTCCTCCAAGCCTGCCTTATTATATTACACGGAAAGCTAAAAGTCAAGCGAAATCTTTTAAAAAGAAGATCCCAAAATAGTCGTAAAAAACTACGATTTATGAGAATACTTCCGAGTGTTTTGTTGAAATTGAAAGACTAAATAGTTTTTTCAAACATTTCTGGGTATTTTGTTTCAATTTCCGGAAGATTTTCTGGGGTTATTAGAAGATATCGGTTTTCGAAGGCTTCAAGATTGTTTTTCGCTTTGTTCCTTGGTGGTTCCCCAGGTTTGTTGGTAACTGCCGCATTTATGGCTCCGAGCATTATGGCGTCCCTGTATTTTTCTACTCTCGACCTAAGAAGCGCAATATAGGGTCTGTTTTCAGGCTCGATTTGCCAAAGAGCCATAGCTTCAGGATTTTCCGGGAGACCTATAAGTGATATTATTACATTGCAATCGCTGTATTTTGATATGAGATTATCAAATGATTCAGCCTTTGATTTTTTCATCAGAAATATCATTTTTTCAGGAGAAATCTTTATGTTTTCTGCAGATGCTTGTTCGTTGTTGGGAGCGAAATCAGGAGAATCTACCGACGCTGCAACGGAGTCGCCTAGACCTTTTAAAAGGCCTTCGAGTCCAGCCTTTATGATCGCGCTGCCATTATCCTTTGAGTCTACTATGATCAGGGCTCTTGCTCCAGGACGAGTTTTTGCAATATGTTCTCCTAGTACGAATCCAGCCGCTTTGCTGTATGACAGCTCATCCTTAAACATCGCAACGTCTGCGCTTTCTTCCAAGAAAGATTTGTATATCATTACGCAAGTCCCAGTCAAAATTATAGTAGTC
>CAZXAC010000138.1:0-6854 GCA_964638335.1 uncultured Lentisphaera sp.
TATATTCCGACGAGCTTGTACGCCCAGTAATCGAAATCATGTCCTTGTGGAGCAACTCCGAAAGAGCCGAATGCGCCTTGTAAGTGGAAAGTTTGAATTTCGATTTGAGTTCACGCCGTGTGAAGAATACCTCGTCGAATGCCTTTTCCGGTGATTCCAGAAGTTTTTCTATCTTCTCCAAGACTTCTCTTCCAAGCGGAGTGAGACCGTCGTCCATGGCCCTTCCGTAACAGTATTCGATTATTCTGTAGGCCAGTTCTATGTCCTCAAGCTCCGTCTCCACATACCTGATTGTTTTTCCCTCTTCGTCCGAAATCTCGTGAACCTGTCGCTGGAACTGGAAAATGAAAGTTATCGTCTCAATCAGGCCCAGAAGGTGCCCATGTATTCTCCGGTATTCCACACTTGTTGCGTTGAAGTCCATGAATGGCGCATACCTGTTCACAACCCTTATGCTTCCGTCCAGCATTTTCTGGTATGTTCTATGTGTCTGGACTATTTTATCCAATCTGCCCGTCTTTGTTATTCCCTCTATTGTCTGCGACTGCTTCTGAGCCTGGTAAACAAGCTTCGTCTGCGCTTCTGAATCTGGAATAGGAACTTGCAAAAACCTGCTCGCCGTCTCGTTGTCAAGCTCGTATATGCCAGTCAGAAACACTGCACAAGGGCCATCGAGTCGCCTTTCCTGCAAGGTAAAATTTTGAGAAATTGGATCTTTAACAGTAATCTGAATTGTAAGTACTTTTTCGGAGATGAGCGTCCTCAAACTGTATGTTGCATCAATACATCCAGATATTTCTTGAACACAAAGCGCTGAATTTGAAATCTTCCGTGGAAAAAAATACAAACTCTTGGCCGACATACCGGAAAGTAGTATAAGCTCGTCCTCAGGGCAGAGGGAGAGGGTTTTGTTTATCAAACTTGACTTCCCTGCCGCTGGGGGAGCTATGAAATATACAGAAAGAGGATTTTGAATCTTCCGTGAACACATTACTAAATAGCAAATGATGATAGGAAGGCTATTTTCAAACACACATCCGATTGTATTTATATCGGCCACAATTTGGCTAATAAGATTTGGGGTCTTCCCCAGCAAGTCCAATGCTTCAGTTTCCAGTCTTTGCGCTTCATCTTGCTTTGACTGTATCTGCATATGATTCAGTATTTCCTTGAATCTGTAATTGTCTGCCGCTGTCATTATCGCATTAATGTCGCTCCTCAACTCCCTGATTCTGCATTTTGTGGCTTTGGCCGCTTCCTTTACGTATTTTTCTCTCTTGGTTGCCACAAAGAGATTCAAGGCATCGGTGTATTCCTTCCTGTTCTCCATATTCGTCAAGTGAAGAACAACCCTCAGCTCTCCTCCCTTCCTCCTTATATTCTTAACGTTGTAATACCGTAAGCCGAAATCCAGGCTGAAAGAATCGAATTTGCGATCCTGATAAATTAATGACTTATCCTGAAAATTATTTTGTGTGCTATCCATATGTTTTTAGAGACCTCCATGTGTTGTTTAAGCGTGCAAAATCCCCATATTTACAATAGGGTTCTTTTGTACTTTTCATCTATTTAGGCAAAACTGGCATCTACACTAAGGGTCAGCCGCCACCTCGTCAAAAATCCTATTTTGGGAGTTATTTTATACATTTGACTTGGCCTCCAGTTCCTGCCGATTCAAAGTTTTCAAAGCCTTTGATAATGGTCTTGGTGTAAAATAAAGGTCTCTTTCGATTCCTGGAATCTCATCGTACCATTTACCATTGATATAGGCAGGCATAGACTCCAATTCACGGACTGAAACATAGCCCATTTCCGATTCCAATAGATCGACATAACAGAAGGCAATGTCTTGCCCGTCATATTCTATGAGCAACCAAGTTCCGATCCCGTATGGATTGTACAATTTCACATAGACCATTGGATCTCCAACCCCCTCCTGCTGGTATAGCTTGGGGATAGTGGCCCTGACCTCTGGTGGCAATAGACAGTCCTTTTTCATTTCAGAAGAAAGTCTATTATCTGTTCCGGAGTGACACCCTCTTTTAACTCGTAGGTGTAGCATACACGGCTGTAGTTAGCGACCCAAAAGCGACTAAGATTTCCATTTTTCACGCTTTCCAGTAACGGCAGATATCCTTCAAGGTGGTCTCCCAGAATCCGCCTGGTCTCTTGGCTGTCATTGAAAGACCGGAAATCAGAAGTGAAAATGTTTGCAAAGAAAACAAGAATGAACACGATTTCTCCATCACTCCATTGGAAAACACGTTTGTTGGCCTTCCTGTATTGCTGAATTTTATCCTTCAGGTCTTTCTCGATTCTGGCAAGAGTGCCAAGAGCCTTTTTTCGCTCCTCTTCAGCCTCCTCCTCGGTATGGATGAGATTTATGTATTTCGATTCCTCGCACAACGCTCCTGTCATCAGAGAGCACCTTACTGTTACACCGACCAGGATTTCCTTGATTAACTGCATCTTTTCGTTGAGATTCATTGTTTCTCCTCCGTTTGTTATGGGTTATTTCAGAGTATCAAACGAAAGAGATTTTCCCAAAAAGCATTATTCCGAATTCAGCAAAATTGGAATTTTGGGATTTTTGAATTTTTTAGTAATGGACAGTTCGTAAACTTCAGATTTACATTAGAAGCCTAAAATGATAGCGCTATTATTTCTTCTGGTGATTAAAAGGCTTGTCGTAGTAGTTGACAATCTGGTATGCTCTGCCTGGAGTGACATTCATTTTCTTGGCAATTTGACTGTAAGATAGGTTTTGCGCCCTCAACTGTTTTGCTTCTTCGACCCTCTTCATGTCCATCGGTTCCCTTCCAAGCCGTTTCCCAGACTTCTTCACCCTTTGCAATCCAAGCCGCACCCTTTCCCCTATGCGAAGCCTTTCCTGCTTAGCTAATGTTGCAAGCAGGGCGATTATGCATTCGCTGAACGGGCCAAGCGAACTGATATACATCTCGGTGAATGAAACCCATTTGACCGAATAGCTGTTCAATGTCTCCAAATCCTGCAATACCTGCCTGGATCCACAGCGACTGAACCGATCTAAAGCCCAGAAGACCAAAACTTCGAATTTTCGCTGTGAAGCCAGCTTGAATACCCTTTGTAGTCCCTTTCTTTCTTCCACGGTTTTTCCACCGCTTGCGACATCGCAAATAACTTCGAACAATTCCCAGTTCTGCCTTTGGACATATTCCTTCAACTGTTCGACTTGATTTTCAACGTGCTGATCCCCCGTGCTGATTCTTGAATAAATTATGGCTCGCACCTGGTTCCTCCTGAAACGGTATTTAATAAGACCTTGATGTTTTTCTGTGCCCTTTGTGAGGGAACAAATATCCTTCTCAAGTATTTAGTATGAGAGATGTCATAATAAGTATCATTGTAGGAGTTGGAACTACAAATATGGAAAATGTCGCACGGAATAGCTGAAAGAAACTGTTTTGGGTATAGGGAAAAGACCAGTGAAGCCATGATTTTTATTTCTGTGCTGACTGACAAGCAACAATCTTGACTTCAGAGCCGATTGTGCTTTATTTTATATCCACTTTATCCTGAACAACCAGGGACAGATAGTATCATAACAGCAAAGAACATACAAGGATTATGATTTAATAGATGAAAGCGTTCATTACATTCAACCAATTGCGTGAAATTGGAACTAAAATCACTGAAAAACGTGCATTTCTCGAAGCACACGCAGCACGCCGACAATACAACACATTTCTTTCTCATTCTTCAGCGGATGACGAATTCCTGCCCGGGATAATCACAATCCTCGAAAATCATGGAGCTGTAGTCTATACAGATGATGGTGACGATCGTCTACCTGAAAAGACAACACCTGATACAGCGAAGATTCTTAGAACCGCCATTGACGATTGCAGACGCTTCGTATTGTTTGTTACTCCAAACAGTAAAGAGAGCCGTTGGATTCCATGGGAGCTTGGGCTTAGTGATGGAATGAAAACGACAGCAGCTGTTGCACTGTTTCCATCCGCTGAGACATGGTATGACACAACGTGGTCTGAACAAGAGTACCTTGGACTTTACCAGCGAATTATTTGGGGAAATTTTAAAGATACAGAAGATAATCAATGGATGGTCTTGAACCATCACATCAATACTGCCATCCCGCTGCGCCGATGGTTGGAGGGATAACGAAATGCAAAGTTTTATAAATTACATGGCAAATGCTCAGACTCGACACAATGTTTTCATCAGCTACCACCATAAGAACGACCAATACTACAAGGAAAGGCTTCTCACTCTGAATACAGCCCATAAAATATTCATCGATAAATCCGTTGACTCAAGTGAAATCGACGACGATTTGCCAGACGAGTCTATCCGTCGAATCATCCGTAATGATTTCTTAAGTGACTCTTCGGTGACAATTCTGTTAGTTGGCACGGAAACGCAACGGAGAAAACACATCGACTGGGAAATATACTCGAGTATGTACGATGGTGCAGTCAATAAAAAGTCTGGAATCTTGGTTATCAACCTTCCTTCGATCAACTGTTCCTGCTACACGGCAACTCATTCAGGGGAAAAGGAGAGAATTTATCCCGAAACAACTGACTGGTGCTCTATAACCTCTCGCGAAGAATATGAATCACGATACCCATATATGCCTGGACGCATTATCGACAATCTTCTTGTCAAGGGTATGAAAATTTCTGTTGTTCCGTGGTCAAAGATAGAAGGTTGCCCTCAGAACTTGCGATTTCTCGTGGATGCAGCTCATGCAGATAGAACGTCCTGTGAATACGATCTTTCAACCCCAATGAGACGGGCCAACTCTTAATGACATAACAACTAACTGTTGACAGAAGGAAATGACTATGAAACTACGTGAATGGCTGGATCAATGGAGTATGACATCACTCAAGATAAATGTCCATTTCCTCGAGATGGAATGGCAACCTAACGATCATGACAAGGATGCTGCATGGGAGCTATACATCGAACTCTTAACTCGGGTCGCAACTCAACATCTTGACCCACGGCACGGAGATGAAGCGACTGCACTTCAAAGTATCCATAGCCTCTTTGGCTTGACACGTGAGGTTATAAAACGCAAAGGGAGGCACTGCATTGAGTTTACAAAGATAGCCATAGTGGTACTAAATCAGGTAATAAGACCATTTACAGCAAAATGGCATAAGCTTTCAGAGGAAAAAGCTTTCGATAAACCTAGCAAATGCCGTAAATTCCGTAAAGAACTGTCAGAACTTCAAACAGAGCTTCGTATTTATACAAAAATGCTTGCGGGCATGGCTGGAGTTGAAGACCTTTCAAATCTTGAAAATCAAGAATAGTCAACCAAAAGCGTGAACCATTTGCGTATCACACAGCGTGAATGCCGTAAGAAACGAAAATACAGTTTTTTAATTTGGGGCCGTGCCAAGCCTGCCAGATTCTTATATCTCTACCTCCCCGGATTCGACAAGGCTGAAATCAATCGGCAGCAGTAATTGTCGTTCCTTTTGCTTCTGGAAGAACTCTGGAGTTGCCCAGCTCACAACTGAAGGATTGCCGCCCATATATCTGTCCAAGTTGAATTCCTTCAGGAGCCTGAACTTCATTTTGTTGACCGAATTCCTGTTGGATAGATAGGAATACGCTTTTTCGAAGTCCTCCTGTGTCACGATCCCATTTGCAATGGCTTTGGTTTCTATTTCCAATCTTGCCTGCCTCGCAAGCAGTTTGTTGCGCCTTTTTATCGTTTCCAGCGCAATACCGGCTGGTCTATGCCCGGTTGGACTGACTATGTCGTCCAGTCCCCTGAATTCGTCGATGGAATAATATTCAAGAAACTTCGAAATCATTGCCTCAACTTTGTGCTTGAAGTCATCCTCTTCCACTTTTCCCATATACCACATCTCAAGAGCCTTCCCGTAGGAAGTGCCGTCATTTAGCTGGTAACAGGCAAATTTGTAATCGTCAAGCTGAATCCAGAAGTCATAGTTGAACTTGTGTAGACGGTTTATAGGGATATTCAACTGGGGTAGACTTTTGAAGGCTTCTATGAACAAGGAAGTGGTATGAGGATAAGGAAAGGCCTTAACTTCGATGTGAGAAGCTGCGATGGACTTCACAACACACTTCTGGTGCAGAAGCTGGCGAATAATGCCAGGATAAAGGCCATTCCCAGATAAAACAAGGTCGCAGGTGTTGGGAGAGTGGGAGTAGTAATGGCCAGACAAACGACACTCTTCCATCAACAAGGATTGGAAGAAATCTGGGAATGAAGAATATCCCCTTATTTTCTCGTTCAAATCCAACTTGACTTCAAATGAGCAATGATGCAGGACAAATAGATTATCAGGGATTGGAAAATCGATCCCGTATCTTCTACTGCTCACTGCTGCCTCATTGTTGCCATTCCCGAAATCATATCCCTTCCTATCTTTTTCCAGAATCTCTTCTTTTTTCATTTCTATCTCCATTTTTGATTGTTGAAAACCAAGAAAACCCGATAAAACACGTTGATTTGTCTGATTTTGTCTGATTTTGGCAAGAAGATGGATATATGGCAGGTGTATTAGAAGCATATCTTCCAATTGAAACAGAGCAGAAAAAAGAGGGGCGGCCTGCTCAGCGATCAAAAGGAATCTGGATATATGCTAATAATACGGAGTCTTGTCTTGGTGTAATAGTCGGGTTTTGTCTTAGATTCTGCAATTCAAGATGATATGGAGAATATGAGATTGTCTTTTTGTCTCATCCTAAATCGTAAGAGAAATATTGTCTGTATTTAATACCGTATGTTCGAGTATGTACGGACATTGTTCTGGAGGATTGTCGTGAATCAGCAAGAACTTCTGCAGCTTGAAGAACAGTAC
>CAZXAC010000139.1:0-6806 GCA_964638335.1 uncultured Lentisphaera sp.
CAAACAGGCAAACGTTTACGAAGACATACTACATCTGATTTTTATTCAGTTTATCAGTGTTGCAGTATTACGGTTTTAAGTCATATCGGTCTTGTCCTAAATAAAGTTGATTTCTCATGTAAAAAAAAGATGTTTGATAACTATTTTATAGGCATCTCCCGAGGGAATTGTTTCGGACAGCAACAAAGCCTTATGGAGAATCAATAGTGGAGACAGGAACCAAACTCGACTTAAAAAGACTTTTCACTGCGCAACGTTGGTGCGCCCTCCGCTCTGCTACTCGAACGCCCGGATCCCAGGGTTCCCATCCTCGTTAAATTATTGTGTGGAATGGAGCAAATCAAACGAAGTTGAGATTTGCAGAAGAACTATGCTTGCATAGTGGCGTCCCCACGGGGATTAACGCTCACTAAAGTTCGCTTCCAATCCTGGCGGATTGGATTCTCGCTACGCTCTCGAACCCCTTACGGGTTCTCATCCACGTTGGATATTCTAGCAATTTGCGCGAAGCATCGAAATAGCAACCTGTCATTCCGGTACAGAAGTGGCGTCCCCACGGGGATTCGAACCCCGGTTACTAGGATGAAAACCTAGTGTCCTAGGCCTCTAGACGATGGGGACAAGAAGCCTTAACAGCGAAAAAAGGATATAAGGATATTGCCTGACTCTTATTTTTCAAGGAGATGAGATAAAATTATTTCAGTTTTTTGGATATTTCCTTAAAAGAGGGATGCGTGGAGTCTTTTATCAAGGCGAATATCAATGATTCAGTACTTGTGACGGCTACCCCCGATGAAAGCATGAGATTCAATGCTATATCCTTGTTTTGCGAAGATCGCGAACATACCGCATCGGCGGGAATAACCACTCCGCATCCTGAGGACATCGCATCAAATGCGGTTTGTTGAACACATACGTGGGTCTCTATCCCGCATATTATGATGGTTTCTGGGTTGAGTTCCTTTATTCTGTCCGAAAACGCTTTGTTCCCAAAGCAAGAGAACGTTGATTTCTCAAAAACATCACAAAGAGGCAGAAAACCCTTAAGCTCTTCTACTGTGGGACCAAGCCCTTTGGAGTATTGCTCGGTAAATACGACAGGCACTTTTAGCTTTATACAAGAATCTATGAGGATTTCGCTTCTCTTTATGGAGGAAGCTATCTGAGCCTTGTCCATCGCTTTGATAAGCTTTTCCTGTATGTCGATAACTACCAATACTGAGGATTCCGGTTTTGGAAACAATTTCGGATTATTTTTCACCGGACTCTATAGCCTCCTTGGCAATTTTTTTGAAGCTCTCAAGGTCGAAATCGCCTTTCTGAAGGATAACAAAACATTCTTTCTGAATCTTATCTATCATTTCCTGTGAAACCAAAAGACCGGTAAATACTATTATTGGCACCTTCCTGTGTCCGGACTTTGTCCTGATGTGCTCTATCAAATCCCACCCTGTCCTATGTGGCATCATAAAATCTATTACAGCTAGGCTGAATGGGGACTTCTGTCCTCTCATTATTTCTATAGCTCGGTCACCGTTTTCAGCGGTGAATATTTCGTAATTCTCAGAAATAAGAGCTTGACTGAAGAAGTTTCTTATATCTTTGTCGTCATCTACGATTAGAATTTTCTTCTTTTCTGACATTTATCGCCCCCCTCCATCAGTCTACAACAGAACCCAATGTTTTAGCGAAACTCACAAAACGGAAGCCATATATTGAGACAAACTCCCATTAACGTACACTATTTTATCTGTAATTCAAAATTGTCAAGAAGTTTTTTTGCCGTAGTATATATCGGACATCCTGATATCGGGATCTTGGATTTTAAATCCCAGTAAAAAATTCTGCATCAAATTTTCAGCGATGCCAATGTTTCCGTCCCTTATCCAATGTATTTTCATTCCCTTCTTCTCCATTTTCCTGAACCATACGTCCTGCCTTCTGGCAAAATTCCTTATTTTTGCCAACAGAGTTGAATACATCTCCTCCTTTGATAATTTTCCTTGAAGATGCATAGAAAGGTATTTGTATTCTAATCCGAAAAATTCCAGCCTTTCCCAGCTTACACCATTTCTGTTCAGACAAGCCACTTCTTCCAGCATTCCATCTGCGAGCCGCTGTTTGAGCCTTTCCTCTATCCTGCGATGGATTTCCCTTCGATCTCTTAAAACGCCTATTACCAGCCATTCGGGGACGAACGGGAAATCCGCAGCTTTATTTACAGAATCTATTTTCCTTTCTATTCTTCTTATGAGGCGGTTCTTATTTTTCGCCTCATCTTCTGACAATTTTTCTCCCAAAATGGATGCCAATTCCGAACAGTGAAGATTTTTCAAGCTCTCTCTCGCATTAGAGTCTTGGCCTCGTCCGGGCAATGAATATTCCGAAATGAGGCAATCCAAATACATTGCTGAGCCCCCGCAAACTAATGGAATATTTCCTCTTTTATGGATATCCACTATTGCCGCAGGAGCGTCCTCTCGAAATTGTGCGAGATTATATTCATCCTGCGGCGAAACAATGTCGATCAAATGATATCTAAGCGAACGATATTCTTGCAAATCCTTTCCGGTGCCGATATCCATTCCTTTGTACACCTGTCTTGAATCCGCGCTGATTATTTCGCATTTGAATTTTTCAGCCAGAGCTACCGCAAGCCTTGTCTTTCCGGAAGCCGTGGGACCAGTTATGACTACGATTTTGATTTTCGGCTTGTTCATTTGATTTATTTTATGCGATTATCGATATTGCATATTGCCGGTAAATTTATGCCTAATTTGATATTTTGCGAAATTCGCGGGAGGTCTTTTTATAAATTCAGACGGCTTGATAAGTTCCATTAAGAATGTTTATTACCGCGATAAAAAATATGATAAATGGCAAAAGATAACATATGAAAGAAAAACAGAAAACCCTTGCTGGAGAATCATTTTTCAGCGGGATAGCCTTGCATACTGGATCAAGGGCGATGTTGAGAATGAAACCAGCTCCCGCAAACAGCGGGGTGATATTCAAACGCGTTGATCTGGCTGGGAAGCCGGAGGTAAAGGCTTTCGCAGGCAATGTTGTTGATGTGCGAAGGGGCACCACTATCGCTTCCGGGGAGGCAAAGGTCTACACGGTTGAACACGTACTTGCCGCACTTCACGCGCTTGGGATAGACAATGCCCTGATCGAAATGGACGGCCCCGAACCTCCCATTGCGGATGGCAGTTCGACTCCTTACGTGGAAATGATACGAGAAGCAGGGCAGAAAACTCTCGACGAGGACGTTGATTTTTTTGTCGTGAAGGAAGCTGTTGAGGTGGAGGATGGAGCCACAAAGACTCGGATAGTTCCTTATGATGGGCTTAAGATAAGCTGTTCAGTAGCTTACGGGGTTTCTCCTCTTGACGCCCAAGAATTTTCGGATATAATAAGTCCGGATTTATTCTCGAGCCAAATAGCTCCGGCGAGAACATTTTGTCTGTACAAGGAATTGGAACAACTCATAAGGATGGGGCTTGTGAAAGGCGGAAGCCTAGATAACGCCGCAGTGATACACAATGGGGCGATAATCTGCAAAGAGGAACTTAGATTCGAAAATGAGCTTGCGAGACATAAAGTTCTTGATGTTATAGGTGATCTTTTTCTCTTGGGAGCAAGAGTGAAGGGGCATGTAATCACAACAAGACCGGGACATCCGACAAACGTCATGCTGGCGAAAAAACTTTTGCAAAAAGCATAAGGAGGGGAAAAATATGAAGGCATATTCCTACCAGGAAATTTTGGAAACTCTCGACTACCGCCCGCCAATGGCGTTGCTGGACAGTGCGCTTGAAAATGGAGACGGCAAATGGTCCGGGATGAAAAATATCAGCTTCAATGAAGTTGTATTCAATGGGCATTTTCCAGGTCATCCAATAATGCCGGGAGTCATGCAAATTGAGGCAATGGAACAGCTTGCCGAGCTCGCGTTGAAAAATTCCATGAATCCGGGAAAAGACAGGCTTCTCCTGGCAAAAAAAATGAAGAAGATAAAGTTTAGGAAGCCAGCTCTCCCAGGAGACAGAATGATTTTTGACCTTGAGATAAAAAATGTCTCAGGAGAAGAAGGAGAAGTTTCGATAACCTGCAAGACAAAATCCGGATTGGTGTCCCAAGCTGAAATTACGATGGGAATGTTTCCAAAAAAAAGAGAGATAGTCTTGGAGACAACACCTATTTCATCCGATAAAAATAACGAAATAGTTATGGATGTGAACCAGATAATGTCGGTAATTCCACATCGTTATCCATTCCTTTTCGTGGATTACATAACGCAAATGAGTCCAGTGAAAATATTGGCGGTAAAGAATGTGAGTGGCTCAGAGCCTTTCTGCGGAACGCACTCAGCGTCTTCGGCAACGGTTCCAGTTCCATTCTTGTCGGAAATTGTCGCTCAAGCCGGCTGTGTGTTGACTTTGAGCAAGCCCGCGAACAAGGGGAAAATCGCTTACTTCATGGCAATAGATGAAGCGGAATGCTTTGAGCCCGCGCGCCCCGGTGATCAATTGATTATAGACGTTGACGTTCCGGAAGGAAGTTCCAAATTTGGAAAAGGCGAAGGCAGGATAATGGTAGGAGATAAACTGATCTCAAGAACTGTCATGATGTTCGCCGTAGTTGATAAATAAAAGTGTTTAACGAAGACTCTTTCGCTTTCTTGGCGGGAAATCTGCGGATAAACATCTCCAGGCTATCCAACGGGAGTCCTTGCGTGAAGAGGCTATCGTTTTCTTATCCTTGTAGCAGTTGTTTTATTTCCTTTGGGAGCGGAGTTTGCCACCATCCCGACGACGCACCAGAAAGATTTGCAGCAAAAAAGGCGATGATATTTGGACTGAAAATTTTGTAAGCTTTAGATGCCTTAACTTGGGGGTTTGTGGTAATCGAACTTAGCGCATGCTATGGTATTTTACCGCAAGGCTACGAAGGAAGCTATTCATTGTAATGATTTGTTAAAAGGTTCAGCAGAAGACTGAGGAAAAGGAGGCAGAAGCAATCATCAAGGAAATGCTGAGCCCCAAGCGGATGAAACAAAGTTAAATAATAAAAAAATGGAGATTACTCAGATGAAAATGTTCTATGTTTTGATTATGGCTTTAACGATGGCAAGCGTTGCGGGTTGCGCTTTCGCGCCAGTTGTGCCACCGCGAGGAGTTATGTATAACGATCAAAAGGCTCCACTTTTCGGAGGGCGAAGCGCCGGTTCTCAGAGCGGAGAATCTTCGGCGCACAATGTGATGATGCTGGTTGGTTGGGGTGATTGTTCAATTGATGCAGCGTCAAAAAATGGGAATATAAAATTGATCAAGAATGTTGATTATGAGATGTTCAGCATTTTCATTTTTTACCAGCGCTTCACTACAATTGTATACGGAGAAAAGGAAATTTCAGAAGCTGAAGGAAGAAGACCGTGAATAAACTTTTCATAGTATGCGTTTTGCTGACAATATCTACTCTCTTGCTTTTCTGCGGCGGATGCATGTCTGCGCGACTCGGAGCTGGACCGCAGAATGGCTTAATTTTTTCCCATTTCAAGGGGCCGAGCTACTGCGCCACAAGCCAAACTGACGGAGTACAAGTCTATGATGATCGCCTTTCAGATTCCGCCTCGACGCATAAGGTTCTGATTCCGGCTCCGTTCACATTTGGCGCTCTTAGTTTCGGTTGGGGAGATATGTCCACAGCAAAGATCCTTACCAACGGAAAAATCAGCCAAGTGGATTACGTAGATTATGAATTTTTCAATATACTCAACGTTTACGAAAGGGCGACGCTGACTGTATATGGACGTTGAAATATTGTTTGCATGGAATGTTATTTATCAATGTAGAGACCTTTATATTTCACGATTCAATCACATTCAGGCTCAAAAAGAAGCAACGTGAAATCCTTTGCTCTACGAAATTTCCACCAATCTTGGCGTGGGATGTTCAACCCAGCCGGCGAGGCGTTGGTTTGCTCCCTGGCAGTCCCAGTCTCCGAGATCTCTTCTGGCCTTTTCCGCTATTGCCGACAATCTTCTGACCACATCTGGATGTTTTTCGGAGACTTCTTCTGTTTCTCCGATGTCATTTCTTACGTCGTACAATCTGAGATAAGACCCATCGCTGCCCTCGATTTCGCCCGTGAGATTTCGCAATTTATATTTGAGAGGAAGGTAAAGTTTCCACTGCCCGGCTCTCACGGCTTGAAGCTGTTGCATATGGTAGTAGAAAAAGCCCGTCTTATCGTACGGGGAATCTAGTTCGAGCTTTCCATGAAGTACATCGCATATGTCATGTCCATCTATTATTCTGTCGGACGGAGGATTTGTTCCTGCGAGTTTCGCAGCCGTCGGCAGTATATCCATCATTGTCGTAAGCCTGTCGGTTACGACACCTTTTGGGATCTTGCCCGGCCAATAGGCTATGCACGGAACTCTATGGGCGCCTTCGGAAGTATCGTATCCCCAACCTTTAAGAGGTTTATTGCTTCCCTGAGGCGGTTCCCAATGAACAGCTCCGTTGTCGGACACCCATATTACTAAAGTATCTTCTTCTATTCCTAATTTTTTAAGTGTTTTGTTTATTTCACCGCATGACCAGTCGAGTTCCTCAACAGCATCTCCGTAAGGTCCATTAGAGGATTTCCCGCTGAAATTGGAGCTTGAAAAAGGACAAGCCGTACTGCCTGGCATGGCGTGGGCCAGATATAAGAAGAAGGGGTTGTCCTTGTTTTTGGTTATAAAGTTTATGCTTTCTTCGGTGTATCTTTTGGTCAACAGGCTTCTATCAGGGGCA
>CAZXAC010000140.1:0-6721 GCA_964638335.1 uncultured Lentisphaera sp.
AAAAAATTATATGAAGACGGTCAACTCGACAAGGCAAGGGACAAGTTTGAAGAAATCCTAGCAATAAACCCTTACCATATGAAGGCGGCGGAAAACATCAAAAAGCTTTCAAGAGAAATTTACGAGCAAGGCAAGGAGAGACACGCTGTTACCAATGCGGAAAGGTTGGCTGAAGCGGAGTGGAAATATGTACCACCTCTCGTTCCAAGAACTTATGTGACGGCTGAAGAGCTCTTAAAGGAGCCAATCCTGAAAAACCAGGAAACCAGCTCAATAGATAAAAAACTCAAAGAGATAACAATTGACGAAGTCGTCTTTGATGAAGTGTCTGTGCAATCTGCTATAAAACACATAAAAAACAGAAGCAGAGAGCGTGATCCCGAGGGCAAAGGCGTAAACATCATCCTTAGAATGGGCGGCACCACTTCTCCAGCAACCACAACGGATACTGCCGCCGCGCCAACAGATGCTCCCGCCGCTGATACCGCCAATCCGACGACAGAACCGGCGCCTGCGGATCAGCCATCGCCTTCACCTTCACTTGGGAAAACCATAACTATGACATTCAGCAATATGCCGGTAGGCGAATTGATAAAGTATATATGTACCGCAAATAAGTTGAAGTACAGAGTTGAAAAGCATGCTGTCATAATAGCAACCGAAGAGATTCCGCTAGATGATCTTGAAACAAGAATATATCCTATGGAAGACGAAGCGATTAAAACCGTCGGAGGGGATAGCGGTGGTGGGGATTCAACAACCGCTTCTTCAGGGGCTGTAAGATCTTATTTTTCAGACAGGGGCATAGCATTTCCTGAAGGCTCTGGAATGGTTTTTGACCGCAAGATAAGCAGGCTAATAGCTACAAATACTCCAGACAATTTGGCAAAAATAGAGTGGATAATACAGGAGTTAAATGTCGTAGACCCTCAGGTGTTAATAGAGGCGAAGTTTGTAGAAATACGCTCAGAAGATTTGGATTCCCTTGGATTTGAGTGGCTTATAAGCCGCCCCCCAACGGTAAGCACAATGATAGGCGGAGCGATGACTACTGTAGCAAATCCGGGACTTAGCGGATCTTCAATGACTTTTAATCAGAACTCTACAGATCTGATGAGATTCGCAGACGATGTCGCTGGCTGGCAAACCAATGGAGACCAATTGTTCAACATAACACACATGGACTCCCAAGGAGTCAGCTATCAGGGAATTCTCCACGCCCTTAATGCATCAAATACTGGGGAAGTACTTGCCACCCCCAGAGTAACAACCATGAATGGAAAAGAAGCCCTTATAAGAATGACTTCCGAAGAATATTTCCCGCAGTCTTGGACTGAAGCGGAGATAACGTCAACGGAGGCTGGTTTCACTTATATAGTTCCTTCGTTCCCCGAATTTGGAGATCCGACCGAGCTTGGAGTTTCCCTGAAAGTCAAACCAGATGTTGATGCAGATAAATACTCTATATCGCTCGATATGACTCCCGTTATACAAAGTCATGTCGGCTGGATAGATTACAGCTACGCTATCGGATATGTAGGTGGAGCGACAGTCAACATTTTAAAAATGCCAATTTTTGAAAAAAGAGACGTGGTAACCACCTTATCCATATATGATGGAGAAACTATAGTGATGGGTGGAGCAATCAGCGACAACTCGACCGTAACGGACGATAGAATTCCAGCAATCGGAGATCTTCCTCTCGTCGGCAGACTTTTTAGATCAAAAGTTGAAGACAGAGACAAGAGAAATCTGCTGATATTCGTTACTACAAGACTGGTTTATCCGGACGGTTCTCCGCTAAGAGAAAGAGAGATCAGGGGTCTGCCTCCTTTCAGAAGATAAACGAAAAAATAATAGAAAGGAAAATGACCTAATGAAAACTAAGGCTGTTCGCCTGCATGGTAAGCAAGACCTCAGGCTTGATGAGTACGAGTTGCCAGCACTGAAAGATGGAGAAATACTCGCTAGAATATTTACCGACAGTTTGTGCATGTCTTCCTACAAAGCGGCATATCAAGGTTCCGAGCACAAAAGGGTTCCCAAAAACATATCTACAAATCCGATAATAATAGGACACGAGTTTTGCGGTGAAATAGTTGAGGTTGGCTCCCGTTGGCGTGACAAGTTTAAACCTGGTTCAAAATTCACCATACAGCCGGCAATAAACTACAAGGGAACTCATTTCGCTCCAGGCTATTCATACGAATTCATAGGGGGAGATGCCATATATGTTATAATCCCAGAAGAGGTAATGATCCAAAAGTGCCTTTTGCCTTATGACGGCGATGCTTTTTTCCTTGGGTCACTAGCCGAACCAATGTCGTGTATAGTAGGAGCGTTTAAAGCAAACTACCACTGCAAACCAGGCTCATATGTCCACAAAATGGATATAGTCGAATCAGGCAACATGGCAATACTTGCAGGAACAGGTCCAATGGGGCTTGGAGCAATAGACTACGCTATACATCGCGACAGAAGACCATCAACTCTTGTTGTAACAGATATAGACAATAACAGGCTCCAACGCGCAAAATCCATATGCACCCCGGAAGAAGCTGCCAAAAATGGGGTCAAACTGATTTACCTTGACACCTCTAAACTTGAAAATCCTTTAGAAACCTTGATGTCCTATTCCGACGGGAAAGGCTACGACGATGTCTTTGTCTTTGCACCAGTAAAAGAACTTGTAGAACAGGCAGATAAAATACTCGGTCGAGACGGTTGTCTCAACTTCTTCGCGGGTCCCACCAATCCGGCTTTTTCCGCTCCTTTCAATTTCTACAATGTTCATTACCAGTCTACACACATAGTCGGGACTAGCGGCGGAAACACCGAAGACATGATAGAGGCTCTTAAGCTCATGGCTGAAGGCAGGATAAATCCCGCCGCAATGATAACGCACGTAGGCGGCTTGGATTCAGCTATAGACACAACTATGCGTCTCCCTGAAATCCCTGGAGGCAAAAAGCTGATATATACAAACATATCAATGGAACTTACCGCAATTTCAGATTTTCGAACCAAGGCATCAGAATCTTCGATATTCGCAGAACTTGCGCGCATATCTGAAAAAAACAATGGACTTTGGTCGGCGGAGGCAGAAAAATTTCTGCTCTCAAACGCCAAGAAAATCTAAACATGATACTTGATACCGAAGAGATAAGAGCTGCAGTTTCAGGAAAATGGCTGCTGAAGAGCGCGCATCTCCCCCCGACAATAGATTCACTGCTTATTTCCACTGACAGCAGGCTTCGTCTAAAAGATCACCTTTTTATCGCTTTGGAAGGAGAAAATTTTGACGGACACAATTTCATAGCTCAGGCCGCAAAAACCGGTGCCAGCATGATTTGTCTTTCAAAATCAAAATTGCATCATGCCGACGACTGCGATCTTCCGCTACTAATCGTGAATGACACATTGTCGGCATATCGTAAAATATCCGAACTTAACAGAGATAAATCACGTGCAAAGATAATAGCAATAACAGGCACCTGTGGAAAAACTGCCACAAAAGACTTTCTTTATAAGATATTGGCGGAGTCATTCGGAGAAGATTCCGTAATCGCAACCCAAGGTAATACAAACAATCAAATTGGAGTGCCACTA
Source organism: uncultured Lentisphaera sp. (assembly GCA_964638335.1). Lineage (GTDB taxonomy): Bacteria > Verrucomicrobiota > Lentisphaeria > Victivallales > GWF2-50-93 > DYMC01. The sequence goes on from CAZXAC010000140.1 coordinate 3,610, forward strand.
AATCTTTTGAGGATATCAGAAAAACACCGTTTCGCCATAATCGAAATGGGGACCAACCACTTCGGAGAGATAGAACTTTTAAGCCTTTGCGCAAAACCTGATTCAGCCATAATAAGCTCCATAGGAAGGGGGCATTTGGAATTTCTAAAAAATATTGAGGGCGTAGCTAGGGAAAAAAGCTCCGTATTCAAAGGCATGAAGGCCGGCGGAACTGCGATCATACCAGCATTATGCGAATTTCGCAATATACTGGAGAAAACTGCAGAAAAATCCGGAGCAAAAGTACTATCGTTCTCTACGACAGCTTCCAAAGAGGCTGATATATCCGCTAGTTGCCTCAAAATTTCAGCTGATGGAACTGAAATTGAAATATTTTTTAAACAAAGCGGAGAAAAAAGAAAATTGTTTCTGCCCATCCCCGGAGTACACCAAGTATCAAACGCTATGGCGGCGGCCATATGCGCATTGTCATACGGAGCAGGAATTGATAGCGTTTGCTCAGCTCTTGAAAAGTTATCCCTGAACGGGATGAGAATGAAAAAAAGAAATATCTTGGGAATATCCATTATCAACGACGCGTATAACTCAAATCCCGAAAGCGCCAAGGCGGGAATCTCATGGCTCGCAGAATCCATGCCGAAAGATTCCTCTCCGTTCGTGTTTTTAGGAGACATGCTTGAACTTGGAGAAAAATCCCAATCTCTGCACGATGAACTGCTCGATTATGCTTTTAAAAAACTGCCTGCGGCAAAAATCATAGCGGTAGGGAAACAGATGACAATATCTGCAAAAAAAACAAATCGCAATATTTTATCATTTCCACACTCGGAAGATGCTGCGAAATTCGCCTTATCAACTCTCCGGGAGGGTGACATCGTTTATCTGAAGGGATCCAGAGGCACAGCAATGGAAAAAATTGAAAAAATTCTTGAAGCATCTCCTTCGAGAGCCTAAGTTACGCCATGAAAAATGACATATCTTCAATACTTAAGGAAAAAGTCCTCGTTTTCGACGGAGCAGTCGGAACTGAAATTTACAAGAAAAACTTTTTCGTAAACACATGCTTCGAGGAGTTGTGCCTAAATAACGCCGAAATCATAGAAGGAATACATTCCTCCTATCTTGAAGCCGGAGCCGACATAATCACAACAAACAGTTTCGGAGCAAATAGGCACAAGCTTTCAAAGTTTGGACTTGCGGAAAAGACAATTGCAATAAACATGGCTGCTGCGAAAATCGCAAGAAAAGTTGCGGGCGACAGGGCTTTGGTAGCGGGCTCCGTTGGACCGACAGGAAAAGGTGACAATGATATATCCAAAAATGCAGAAATATTAATTGAACAGATATTGGCTCTCGCAGAAGAATCCGACTTCATATTATTTGAAACATTGTCCACTCTAGCCGACCTCGAATCTGTCCTCGCCGCCGGCTCAGAATGCCAAATACCTTTCGCAATAAGTCTGGCCGTAGATGAGAACGCTGAGTCGTCTCTAGGAGAATCTCTCGATCTCCTTGTCTCAAAAATATCAACGGCAAAAATTCAACCTGCCGGCATAGGACTAAATTGCGGAACTGGTCCAGACGGCATGCTACATCCAATTGAGACGCTACTAAAATTAACCCCCCTCCCCGTTTTCGCTAGACCAAACGGAGGAATGCCAAAGAGCGTTGACGGTAGAATGATATACATGACAAGCCCAGAATACCTAAGCACATACGCAGTAAGGTACGTGAATCTGGGAGCTAGGGCCGTCGGCGGATGCTGTGGTACCGGTCCTGACCATATCCGTGAAATAGCGAGGGCGGTAAAGCCACTAGGCAAAACTGGAATCGCAAACAGACCAACAGTATTTACCGAAAGGGAACGGCTTCTTACGCCCATATCAGCTGACAAAAAATCGTCTTTCTCGAAAAAACTGTTATCAGGTCAATGGGTTGCAAGCGTAGAAATTGTGCCCCCAAAAGGATTCGATCTCTCGCAAACGATTGAAAAAGCCAAGCGCTGCCGTGAAGCAGGCGTTGATGCCATAAATATACCGGACGGGCCAAGAGCCAGTTGTAAGATATCTCCGCTAATTACAGCATTAAAAATCAAAGACGATGCCGGTATCGAGCCAATATTGCACTTTTGTTGCCGTGACAGAAACCTTATCGGAATGCAATCCGATCTGCTCGCTTGCGCATGTCTCGGAATACACAATTTACTTTTCATAACCGGAGACCCGCCTAAACTCGGAGAGTATCCCTTCGCATCGGGCGTATTTGATGCAGACTCCATAGCAATGACCCGAATACAAGACCGACTAAACAGAGGTATTGATATAGGAGGAAAGTCCATCAACGGTCAGACTAAGGCTTTCATAGGAGTCGGAGCAGACCCTAATGCACTTGACATAGAACGCGAAATTCGCAGATTGCACGAAAAAGCGTCGGCAGGCGCTGAATTTCTGATAACACAACCAGTGTTTGCAGTGACCCCCTTGCTGGCATTCCTCGACAGAATAAAAGATTTGAAAATATCCGTAATCGCCGGCATATGGCCGCTCGCAAGCGCGAGGAATGCAGAATTTATGAAAAATGAAGTTCCGGGCGTGGTTGTACCTGATGAGGTAGTGAAAAGAATGAACTCTCACGATAGTAAGGATGCTCAACGTATTGAAGGAATTAAAATAGCAATTGAAACGGTGCAAAGTATAAAGAGCAGAGTTTCCGGAATACAGGTCAGCGCTCCATTCGGAAACATCGAGACTGCAATAGAAGTCATCAAATCGGTCTAGCTACTCTACCTAGATACAACACAACGCTGAATCACTAAGCCTTGCCGAATACGTTCTGGACTGCACGCAAGTAACGATATCCCCAACGCATGTCCGGAAGCAGATAACTTCCCTCTGTCCATTCATTCCAACTGTTGATCGTGATCAGCGGAATCTGATTAGGGCGTTCGTCTATGTAACGTTTTGCCCTCCATAGACAGGCTTCGAAAGCATCCGGGGTAGAGCCCATCACTGCGTTATTCAACGAGGGATGACGATGAGTATTGTCCCATCCTATTGATACATGAGGATAAAAGACCTTGTAATTTTTTTCAAAAAGCTCTGCAAAGGACATT
>CAZXAC010000141.1:0-6685 GCA_964638335.1 uncultured Lentisphaera sp.
TATTTGAGGTCCAATTCTTCTTTTTTTATTTCTTTCGAATTTTTGGTGTTTAGTACAATTAGTATAGGCCTATGATCGGAGGCGAACATCCATAGTTCAGGGATGTGAATTATCTGAGTCTTATAATGATCTATTTCAGGCAAGATGGAATAACTTGCCAAGGCGTAATCTATCCTTGAATAATTGTCGTATTGATTCCACCAGTGTGTCCAATACATGCCCCATTTATCCGAAGGTCTCAAGTCATAGAGCCTAGATTCATTTTCTTTTTTATCATCCCTCAGCAGTCTTATTGGTTCGGAATCGAAAGAATCGTTGAAGTCCCCCATCACAAGTACGTTGGCATCAGGCTCCTTTTCTAAAATGCTGTTTACGATATATCTCAATATTCTTGCCTCATAACGCCTCATGTCTGTTTGGTTGTATCTTGGATGAAATACTCTTGCCTTAAGATGGGCTCCGATCAAGTGCAGCTTGTAGCCTCCATCAAATACGAATATGGAGTGCAGAATGCCCCTTTGTACGCCTATTTCATCGCTGTAATATGAATTCTTTACTTTTATTTTGTATTTCATATCGTTTCTGGCATGGAATTCTTTTGGTTCAAATTTGGAGAAAAGAGCCATGTGCCTGGAGCTGTCATCTCCTTGCATTATCTTTTGGAATTTATACTCGCATCCGTTTTCTTTTAGCAGTTTGGAAAAGTCTGCGTAGGATTTTTCTCCGCCTATTTCTATGGCGATGAATATGTCGGGGCGGATTTTCCCAAGTATCTTACCTATGGCTTCCCTAGATGAGGCTGGTTTTATCGGAGGCTGTCCGTCGCCTTCCACAAAGTAATTACAGAGGTTGAAGGACATGACGGATATTTCTTCTGAAAATGTCTGGGCTGCGCTGAGAAAAAAAAGGCAGATTATCCTTAGAAATAATCTCATTATTCACTTGATCCCGGGATCTTCGCCCTAAATGGAGAGAGAGGCATTTCCATAGAATTAAAGAGGCTTGTTTTGCCACAATCACCCCATCCATAAAACAGGTATACAGGCTCCTTTACCAAATTACAGGAAATTTCAACGGTGTCGCCTTTCAGCGTGGCTTCTGCTTTTACTGGAACATTGTCTTTGCCTGCTAGGGCGAATCCGGTGCATGATGTTTTGTCCAATACCTCTATTCTTGAGGCAATTTTTATTGGTTGATTATTTTTTTTGTCAGGATCTTTAAGTTCTCTAATTTGAACTCCCCTTACGTTTATAGGACTATTCTCGGAGATTTTAACCGTTGCGAATATTCTTTCGCCCTCGGTCTTAATTTCCGGCAACGTAATTGTAATATTCTTTCCGAGCAGGCTGCTTTGATCTCCTTCGACCCAGTAATTTGATATTGACTGCAATCCTCCAGAACAATTTTTCAATTTAAGTATGATTTTTCCGGCGGCTAGCTTGATGCTCTCCGTTTTAGGGATATTCAGTTTTTCATAAAAGTCGCCTTTAAATCCGATGTTGTCTGCGCAAATGATAAGCCTCTTTGCCAGTTTTTCCTGAATGTCTTTTTCTGAAGATATGCTTGGAATGAAAGGAATCATTTTTTTGTTTGCCGTTTCCTCTTGTATCGTCATCATCAATGGGAGAGAGTCATCTGGTTTTAAATCCGCTGATTCCTCCCTCTTCGAGTAGGGGGTTTGCAAGATGAAAATTTGGGGTTTCGAGAGTTTCCACTCCGAGTTCCAGTCGGAGATCGTTGCCGACAAGAGTTTTTCGTAGATTTTGTCGAAATTACGGTCAGCTTGGGAAGGCATGAAGAATATGCCTTTTGCCGAGAAAGGCGCTACAGTTTTAAGCATGCCGTTGTATAATCCTGATGGCATCTTTGAATTTGCCGGATTCGAATTGTCAGATTGGTCATTATCATGATTTTTTTTGCCGTTGCCGTTTTTGTTTTTTCCGTTTTTACTCAAGTTTTTTTTATTTTTTTTGTTTGATTTGTCTGAGTCTTCGTCCATCTTTGAGTCTTTCTTTTTGTCGTTCTGCAAGTTTTCTAAAACCTCTTTGAATTCCGGGTTGTCTTTTAGTGTTTTTCCAGAAACCCATTCGGCATTGGAAGAATTGCTTGCGGAAAGATTTATAAGGCCAAGAGGTGTTTTGCTTTTAGAGCGATATTCTTTTGCAAAGGCATAAAGCAAGCTCGGCATCTTATTGTTCATTTCATTTGCTGTTGCTTTACTCCAAATGGAAGAAAATGTGAATTGCTCCTTGTCGGAAGAACGTTTTTCCACATTGTAGAAAGAGCAATTCTCAATGTCATAGTTTTGAGCGACATCTTTAGTTTTTTTTTGCGCCGTCCGCGCTTTTGGGCATATTATTATCCGTTCCCTCAGTTGAGATCTCGCCTCCGATTATGCCATTGCCGTTGATTGAGAATATCCAAACGTCTCCGACTTTGACGTTTTTTATTACATTGTTGCTGTTAGAATCACTTATCTTCATCGTTGATCCCTTTTCGTTGGGAGGCATCGGGGGAAGGACCGCAGACCAGATACCAGTCTTGAAATCGGCTTCTGCCTCGGCGCTGACGCCATTGAAGGAGACCTTTACTATGTCGCCAGGTTCAGCGAATCCCCATATTGTGACGTTGGTGTCGCTCTGGACAACCATATTGTCGCCTATGATGTAAGGATTTATAATCATGGCTTGAGCGGTGGTAATTATGAAGATCATTGAGGCGAAAAAAGCCAGCTTTATTTTCATTGTTTTTTGAAGTCCTTTGTATTTTTATTCTTTTGATTGTTTTAGAAAAATTAGCAATTGAAACGCATATCTTGATTCTAGATAATTTCGGTCAGAATATAATCACACGAAAGGCGAATTCAAGCGTTTCTGGAGCTGTTCATTTTGACTTTATATGTTTATTCTCTAACAGGTGTTATTTGCCGTACCCGTTTGGGAATTTCAACGTCCATTTCCATGCTGACTCAATTACCGCGTGTATGTTTTCAAATTTAGGATTCCAACCCAATTTTTGTTTTGCGAGAGTTGAGCTGCCTACAAGCCTTGGCGGGTCGCCCGGTCTTCGTTCGGAGATTTCGATGTTGATCTTACGTCCAGTAACGGCTCGTGACGCCTCGATTATTTCCTTGACGCTATATCCGTTTCCTGTTCCAAGATTATATGCGCCGCTTTCTTTTGAATGTAATGCCAGCTCATGGGCTTGCGCCAAATCCAGTATGTGTATGTAATCTCTTATACATGTGCCGTCTGGAGTCGGATAATCTTCGCCGAAGATTTTTATTGAGTCGCGTTTGCCTGTGGCGCATTGCAGGACCAGAGGGACCAGATGCGTTTCTGGCCTGTGGTCTTCTCCGAAATTTGCTGTGGCGCCGGCAGCATTAAAATAGCGAAGCGAAGAATATTTAATTCCATATATCAGAGAATACCAGTGAAGGGCTTTCTCGAACATCAATTTGGACTCTCCGTACGCGTTGATCGGTTTTTGTTTTTCGGTTTCAGCGATAGGGATTTTTTCCGGCTCTCCGTAAGTGGCGCATGTGCTTGAGAAAACGAAACTTTGAGCTCCTGCGGCGAGAGCGCCATCGAGCAAGTTTATACCGGCGCCAAGATTGTTTCGGAAATATTTCCCCGGATCTGTCATAGACTCCCCGACTAGGGAAAATGCGGCAAAATGCATTATTCCATCGGGTCTGATCCTTTTCAAGGTGTTTATTGTGAAATCCCTGTCGGCGAGATCTCCGTGGACAAATTCCGCTCTTTTATCAACTGCGTCGCGGTGTCCGGTTGCGAGAGAATCGAAAACCACGACGTGGTAGCCTAAGTCAATTAAATATTCGGCGCAAGCGCTTCCTATATATCCAGCTCCACCGGTTACCAAAATTTTTTTCATATAAATACGCAAACCACTGTTATGTTGTCCTCTCCTCCCGAACGCAGGGCGGCATATACAAGATTTTTTACCGCCTCGTTTGGATCGGAAGCATCTTCGAGCAATAAACCGATTTGCTGATCCTCCAAGTGTATATTCAACCCGTCAGTACAAAAAAGCAATCTGTCCCCACTTTTTACGTCGTAAGTATTGAAGTCAGGCTCTATCGATATAGTCGTTCCGATGGATTTTGATATAATATGGGCAAAAGGATGGTTTCTTGACTCCTCGCTGCTTATTATCTTGCGCTTTATAAGTTCGGCTATGAAGCTGTGGTCTTCTGTTAGACAGTTGATCTTGCCATCCCTTAGCCTGTAAAGTCGACTGTCTCCGGCGTGTGCGACAAATAGTTTATTAGCTCCTATTATTCCTGAGACAAGAGTTGTCCCCATAGGATTTTGTATGTTCATGCTCTTGTTGAGCCTGTATATGTGTTCGTTGGCCTTTTTGATTTCTTCCTTTAGGAATAGCATTAGCATTTCTTCTGAACTGTCAGATGCCATCTTGCGTTTATTCCATGCCTGAAACAGATTTTTTGTGCAGATTTTGCTGGCTAGGTCTCCGCGATCATGTCCGCCTATTCCGTCGGCGACGATTACTAGGCTGTTAGGGTTGTATTCATCGACCGAATATATGTAGCTGTCTTCATTGCACGATCTCACAAGCCCCGCATGGGTTCCAGCTACTATGTTAAAGGGACTGATACGGTTCATTGTTTCCTTTCTCTGAGATGAAGAATTAACTTGAAATATGTATTTCCGTCGTGCACGTTCAGGGCAAGGACCAACAGCGACCCTGAAAGAAACAGTATCAAGAGATAATTATAAACCGAGCGCATAAAAATACAAATGAAAAAATTGCAATATTTTCATCATGCGCTAACTTTATGCTCCTTGTTTGATTATCACTATGAAAAACAAATACAAAAACGGAGAACGACTCGATGGCTGAAAGCGTTGATAAGATCCGGAATTTCGTGATTGCGGGACATAGTTCAAGCGGAAAAACCTCTCTCTGCGATCTCATGTTGTTCAAAGCGAAGGCTGTTGACAGATGCGGTAGTGTCGATCAGAAAACTAGCGTTTCAGATTACACCCCAGAGGAGCAGGAGAAAATAAGCAGCATATACTCCACGGCGTTGAACTGCGTCTGGAAGGATGTTCGCTTCTTTTTCATGGATACTCCCGGATACGGAGAGTTTATAGGCGAAACGATAGGAGCGATAAATGCCGCCGATGCGGTGATAATAGTGCTTGACGCGAAGGAAGGATTGGGCATAGGCGCGTCAAGAGCCTGGAAAATGGCGAAGGAGAAGGGCATTCCAAGGTTGTTTTTCATAAATCGCATAGACAGGGAGATGGCGGATTTCAACAAGACTCTTGCTCAGATTCAGGATATTTACGGTCAGACCGTCTGTGTTCCTGTTACTATTCCGGTAGGTAAGGAGGCTGGATTTAGCAAAGTTGCGAACGTTCTTTCCGATAAGGATGTTCCTGCGGAGATAGCCAAGGACCTCAATCTCGCCAAGGAGAGGCTGATGGATGCCGTGGCGGAGTCTGACGAGGAATTGATGGCTCGTTATCTTGACGGAGAAGAACTCAGTGAGGCGCAAATTTCGGTTGGTCTCCAGAAGTCAATAATGGCTGGCAGTCTTGCTCCGGTTTTGGCTGGATCGGTAACGAAAGATATAGGCGTAGAGGAGTTGATGAATGCGATCGTGAACCTCGTTCCGCCTCCTCTCGCTGCCGGTGCCAAAAAGTTTGAAAATGGTTCGGAATTGAAACTTTCAGCTGATGGACAGGGCTTTGCCTACGTGTTTAAAACCGTATCTGATCCTTTCATCGGACATTTGGCCTTCTTCAGGGTATTGAGCGGGGCCTTCAAGTCTGATTCGGAAATACATAATGTGACCAAAAGAGAAAAGGAACGTTTTGGTTCAATAATGATAATGAACGGCAAGAGCAATTCACAAATACAGAGTGCTTTGCCGGGGACTATATTTGCGGTGGCTAAACTTAAATCAACGTCGATAGGAGATACGGTGTCAACTGCTCCTTCCGACAACGTAATTCCGAAAACCGTATATCCGAATCCGGTGATGTGCTACTCCATTACCGCCGCCAAGGGGGGAGAAGAGGAAAAGATAAGTTTGGCCCTTGCGAAAATCGCAGAAAATGACAAGACGATCCGCATTGAGAGGCATCCTGAGACAAGAGAACTCCTCCTATATTCAATGGGGGATCAACACATGTCTCAGATAGTGAAAAAACTGAAGAACCAAAACAAGCTTGAGATGGTTCTTGCCGCGCCGAAAGTCCCGTACAGGGAGACAATAACTTCGACCGGAGACGGACATTACAGGCATAAGAAACAGACTGGCGGACATGGTCAGTTCGCGGAAGTTTATCTTAAGGTTTCTCCCAACCCGAATGGGTATGAATTCAGGAACGACATATTCGGTGGAAGCATTCCGAGAAATTTTGTTCCTGCGGTTGAGAAGGGCGTTGTTGAGGCAATGGTTAAAGGACCTTTGGCCGGTTGCGTTGTTCAAAACGTTACAGTGTCCGTTTATGACGGTAAACATCACGAAGTTGATTCATCTGAAATGTCTTTTAAGATAGCCGCTAGGGCGGCCTTCAAGGACGCGATGTCTAAGGCTAAGCCCATACTCCTTGAGCCCATACAGAAAGTCAAAGTCATGATCCCGGATGAGTACATGGGAGATGTAACTGGCGACCTAAACCACAAGAGG
>CAZXAC010000142.1:0-6664 GCA_964638335.1 uncultured Lentisphaera sp.
CCATTCCCGCTTCCTCTGGGATGCTGATCTCGATGTGGATCAGGTGCTCGACGAATATGTCACGGTCTACTATGGCCCTGCCGCAAAGCAGATGAAGGAGGCGATAGACTTCAATGAAAACAACATGGCCCTGAAAGATGAAAGCAAGGGCGTTGGAAGGGGAAATCCCACGAACGTGCCCTTGAATACCGCTCTCAAGTTCCGGGATCTTCTTGACAAGGCGAAGGAGGCCGCCGGAGACTCGGTCTACGGAAAGCGTGTCCAAGCCGTCATATCATCACTCCAGCCAAGGGATGCAATGATCGCGAAATATAAGGAAAAGGAGGAGACACTTGCCGAACAGCGCAAAAACGCGCCTCTTTGTGAGGGAATCGAAGGGACAGATCTCTCAAAAGCAAAAGAATACAGATTGAAAGATCTCAAAAACAATTACGCTGATCCTCAGACCACTTTCAAGGTCGGCTGGTCTGGGAAGACCCTCCTGCTGGACATTGTCTGCAATGAGCCTGACATGAAAGCGCTGAAGGTGCTTGATGACGTCATTACTGGTGACTATGTGACTGTTTCACTAGAGACGCAGAACCACTCCTACTACCAGATTTCGGTCAATCCTGACGGCAAGCTCCTTGAGGGCGATCCGAACCCTGGCTGGCGTTCGCGTGCAGATGTCAAGACTGAGAAAGGGGCCGACTTCTGGCGCGTACAACTGAGCATTCCTACTGTAGGAGACGATGAAGCAATGGGGGACCCGGACCACTTTGTCGCCGGCGCAAAGCCCACAGCGAAATCACCCTGGTATTTCAATCTGGGCAGGCAGAGGAAGGCGGGAACTGAGAAAGCCAAGACGCCATTCTCCTGTTTTTCCGGACTCAGCGTGAATATGCTAGCGAACTTCGGCAGACTGGAGATAAAATAATTTTGTGAAATTCGCAGGGACCATGCGATATAAAATGGAGTTCAAAAATAACGGAGGGCGGGTTTTCCAACCCGCCACAAAAAGAGTCTGCGGGTTGGAAAACCCGCGCTCCTTTGAAGATAAAAAGCCTTGAGACTATCATTATACGATTAATAAAATAAAACAGGAGTTAATAAATGAAGAAAATGCTGGCGTGTTTGATGTTGGCGACGCTCGGGATCGTGTCCGTGGCGGCGGAAGAGGCTCAAATGATCGTGAAGGATGGGAAACCCAATGCGCAGATAGTGGTTGCGGCGGAGAACCGTCCGAGGATGGCGACGCTTGCGGCATTGGACTTGCGCTATTACATCGAGAAACTAACTGGGGCACGTCTGCCGATCGTGACAAATCCCACGGATGAAGTACCGGTGAAGATTTACGTTGGCAAGAGCGCCGGCACCGAAAAGCTTGGGGTGAATTCCGCCGACTTGAAGGATGGGGCATACCGAATTGTGTCTGGCCCTGACTGGCTTGTCCTCATTGGCGATGATTTCGACTTTGATCCCACAAAATATCCTTTGACCTTTAAAGGCGGCCCAAATGGATTGGAGAGATGGAAGGAAGCGACGAAAGGAAAGACCGACGGTGTATGGGAATTTCCGTGGCCGTTCCGCGGTCTCAGCGCATTCTGGAAACCCTCAAATTTTAAGAAGCAGATAGCTGCCCGTTACGGAGCTGATGCGCCAGAGCTCTGGGGTCCGAACGATGGCTTTTGGCTCCATGACGAGAACGGATCTCTCAATGCAGTCTGTGCCTACCTGCGTTCGTTGGGAGTTCGCTGGTACATGGCAGGAGAGCTTGGAGAAGTTTTGCCGCAGAAGATGAACGAGCTGAAGTTGGGCAAGTTCAATGAGACAGTCAAGGCCGATTACCCGATACGTGATTGGACCTACTACGGTTATTCCGCACACAGTTTTGACGATGTCGTCTGGGCCCGGCGCATTGGCATGAACAGCCGTTTCCAGCAGCTCGGCATGTTCACTGGGCCTCATGGACTAATCTTTGTATATATTAATGAGGAAATGAGGAAAAAGCACCCGGAATTTTTTGCCCTCGCAAGCGATGGGACTAGGCTTTCAACTGGAGAGAAACCCAGGGAATGTTTCAGCAACGAAGGTCTTTTCAAGGAGACGGTGAATTTCATCCGCTTCATGTTCGATACATATGACTTTCCAAGCGTGGACATCTGGCCCGCCGATGGCTATGTCCCCTGTAGCTGTGAGAATTGCAAAGGCAAGAAACCGTCCGACCTGGTCTGGGGATTTACTGATCGTGTGGCGCGTGAGGTATACAAGACACATCCGGACAAGCTGATTACCGGCTCCGCATACACGGTGTACAGCGAGGCGCCGGACTCGATCGAGAAGTTCAGCCCGAACCTCGGCTTATGGATCGCGAACTCTGGCCGTCCCAAAATGATGGATGATGATTATTGGAATGCCTACTTTGCCCGTGTGCAGAAATGGAATAGCAAGCTGGCGCCCGGAAACATAATCCGCAGCGAAAACAACCGCTATCACATCCAGGGCATGAGTGAGAATGAAGACGGGAAAAAAGTTCGTGGCAAGCCTGTCGAGTATCCTGTCATCCATCCTCGCGCGGTAGCACGGGAACTGAAAGCGATGAAGGGGATATCCCGCGGTGATACTGGCGAACAGAGTCAGCTGGGGGGAAAGTGGAAAGTGCCCGGTATTGAGCATATCACGCTATATGTCCAGTCGCGCTTTCTCTGGGATGCCGATTTGGATGTGGATGAAGTACTCAATGAATATTGCGAAAATTTCTACGGTCCTGCGGCGAAGCAGATGAAGGCGGCGATTGACTTTGTCGAGGCGAACCTTGCGATCAAGGATACTAGCCGTGGAGCTGGAAAGTCAGATTTGCAAAATGTACCCTTGGAAGTTGCCTTGAAATTTCGTGAATTGCTGAAGGAGGCGAAGGCTGCCGCCGGAGACAGCGTTTACGGAAAACGCATAGATCTCATTCTTTCCGAAATGGTTTCGGAAGAGGAATTGATTGCGAAGGATAAGGCGGAGAAGAAGCTTGTCGCAGAGGCGCGTGCGAACGCTCCTACTGCAGTCGGTGTGGAAGGCTCGGACTTGAGCAAGGCTCCGGAATATTTCCTCAAGAATAATAGCAAAGTCGGAGAAGAACCGCAGTTGAAAACCTCGTTCAAGGCCGGCTGGGACAAGAATGCCCTGATCCTCGAGATCACCTGCAAGGAACCCAACGTCAAGAATCTCGCGCCAGCGGTCGACGTCTACAGCGGTGAGTTCGTTGCGATCACGATCGAGACCCAGTTGCACAGGCATTACATTCTGGAGATCAATCCGGATGGAGTGATTTTGGATGGAGATCCAACAAGAGGCTGGAAGTCTCTCGCCGAAGCGAAGCCGGAACGTGGTGAAGACTTCTGGCGCCTGACCGTACGCATTCCCGTGGTCGGGAAGGAAGAGGCGCTTGCCGATCCTAAGCATCGTGTCGCAGGAGAAAAACCGACTCCCGAAAGCCCATGGTACATCAACATCGGCAGGCAGATTCAGAAAAAGGATGATAGAAAACAGGAAATCCAGCTCTTCTCATTGTCACCCAAAACTGGTTGGCACGATCCGGTCTATTTCGGAAAACTTGAGATAAAATGATTTTGCGAAAATCGCAGGATCTGATAAAATAAAAATGCATGGTTGTACGTTTTAGGTGGAGTTGGAATCAGCCTTGTCCTAAATAAAATGAAAAATGAGCTCAATTTGAATAGCAGATCTTTTTTTCGTAATCTCTATCGTAATCGTTGTCGCAATCGAAAAATGAACTTATTCGACTACGAATGAGACCTGTCCCTCGCAGCTCAAGAGGCGAAGTGGGACCTGTCCACCATAGCCTAAATGCGACGGTGGATAGCGATTACGACTACGATAATAAAAGATGTATAGAGAATAAAATAAATGGAGAAGACAATGAGAAAATTATTTGCTGGTCTCATGTTGTCGGTGTTGTCTGTTGCGAGTTTCGCGGCGGAACAGTTCATCGTGAAGGATGGAAAACCTAATGCGCAGATAGTGATTGCTGCGGAAAAGCGTCCGAGGATGGCGACGCTGGCGGCCCTTGATCTACAGTATTTCATTCAGAAGATGAGCGGGGCGCGCCTGCCAATAGTAACGAGCCCGGATGCATCGCTTCCAGTAAAGATTTATGTCGGAAAAAGTCCTGAGACTGAAAAACTCGGCGTCAAGACAGACGATCTGAAATACGGAGCATTCAAGATTGCTTCTGGAGAGGGCTGGCTCGCGTTGGTAGGGGACGACTTTGATTTTGTACCGCCATTCCAGCCCTGGCCGACATCCAGGAAAGATCAGGAACCCAGCATTGAGGCATGGAAGAAGATGATTGAAGGCAAAACGGATGCGGGATGGGAGTTCCCGTTTGCAGGTGCAGGTAAAAGATATTGGAATCCCAGCAATTTTGACAAGCTCATAAATGCCCGTTACGGTGAAGGCTCTTCTGCACTTTGGAAGACAGGTGGGAACACCATTAATGGATTCTGGGAACAGGACGAGAACGGCTCTCTCAATGCGGTGCATGATTTCCTTCGCGGGCTCGGAGTACGCCTCTACATGGCGGGAGAAGAAAATGAGGTTATTCCCCAGATGGTTTCAGTACCGCTCAAAGAGCTGAACAAGACAAGTGTACCGGACTACGCGATCAGGAATTGGATGTGGTATGGTTACTCATCTTTCAGTTTTGACGATGTGCTCTGGGCGAGACGAGTTGGTATGAATTCAACGGATCAGGTGACGGGACCGCTGAAAGGCCCACATGGACTTGTATTCGTACATGCAAGTAATGAATGCAAAAAGAACCACCCTGAATATTATGCTCTTTTCGCTGGGCAAAGGGATATGGAACACAAGGGTCACGGTTCAGTGTGTTTCAGTTCGGAAGGATTTGAAAAGGAGACTGTAAAATACATAAATTTCATATTTGATAATTTTAATGTGCCCTCTGTTGACATCTGGCCGGGTGATGGGCTCAAGCCATGTCAATGTGACAAATGCGCCGGTCTGACTCCTTCAGAAATGGTCTGGGGTTTCGCCAACCGTGTGGCGACCGAAGTATACAAGACACACCCCGACAGGATGATTACTTGTGGTGCCTATACCTCTTATGTCGATGCGCCTGATACGATTGAAAAATTCAGCCCGAACCTTGCTGTATGGATCTCAAACGCGGGGCGTCCCAAAATGACTGATCCCCAACATTGGGCCAAATACTGGGCACGCATCCAGAAGTGGCAGAGCAAGATGGCCCCAGGACACATCCTGAGGCTTGAAAACAATCGCTATCATATCGGTGGTTTCATCCAAACATCAGATGGGAAAAAAGTTCGCGGTAAACCGGTTGAGTACCCTGTCATCCATCCTCGCGCGGTCGCCCGTGACCTGAAGGCTCTCAAGGGAATTTCACTTGGTGATACTGGCGAGCAGAGCCAGTTTGGAGGTAAATGGAAGGTGCCGGGTATCGAGCATATCACGCTTTACGTGCAATCCCGTTTCCTGTGGGATGCCGATTTGGATGTGGACGAAGTGTTGAACGAATACTGCGCGACGTTCTACGGTCCTGCGGCAAAGCAGATGAAGGCGGCGATAGATTTCGCGGAGACTAATCTTGCTGTAAAAGATACAAGTCGCGGAGCTGGAAAGTCAGATTTGCAAAATGTGTCATTGGAAGTTGCCTTGAAATTTCGTGAGTTGCTGAAGGATGCAAAAAAAGCCGCGGGAGACAGCGTTTACGGAAAGCGCGTTGATCTTGTCCTTTCCGCGATGGTTCCGGAAGAGGATTTGATTGCGAAGGAAAAGGCTGAGAAGAAACTCATCGCGGAGGCGAGGGCGAACGCTCCTACCGCCGTTGGGGTGGAAGGATCTGACTTGAGCAAGGCTCAGGAATATTTCCTTAAGAAAGCCAATACCGGAGAGGATCCGCAACTCAAGACTTCCTTCAAGGTCGGCTGGGACAATCACAAGAATGCCTTGATTCTTGAAATCACCTGCAGGGAACCCAAAGTCAAGAATCTGGCGCCCGCCAGTGACGTCTACAGCGGGGAATATGTTGCTGTCACGATCCAGACACAGCGGCATTCTCATTACATAATGGAAATCAATCCCGATGGACTGATCATGGAAGGCAATCCGGTGAGAGGTTGGAAATCGCTTGCCAAAGCCGAACCGGAACGGGGAGAAGATTTCTGGCGATTGAGGGTTACAATCCCGGTCGTAGGCGCTGAAGAGGCGGACGCCGATCCAAATCATCATGTCGCGGGTGCTAAGCCCACTCCAGAAAATCCGTGGTATATCAACATTGGCAGACAGATTCAGAAAACCGAAGGAAGAAGCGACGAAATACAACTTTTCTCCTTATCTCCGAAGACAGGTTGGCACGATCCGGTCTATTTCGGAAAACTTGAGATAAAATGATTTTGCGAAAATCGCAGGATCTGATAAAATAAAAATGCATGGTTGTACGTTTTAGGTGGAGTTGGAATCAGCCTTGTCCTAAATAAAATGAAAAATGAGCTCAATTTGAATAGCAGATCTTTTTTTCGTAATCTCTATCGTAATCGTTGTCGCAATCGAAAAATGAACTCATTCGATTACGAATACGACCTGTCCCTCGCAGCTCAAGAGGCGAAGTGGGACCTGTCCACCATAGCCTAAA
>CAZXAC010000143.1:0-6613 GCA_964638335.1 uncultured Lentisphaera sp.
CTTTTGCCTTAAAAAGGGCATCTGCTCTCTCTTCATCATAAGGGGATATTGCGGCTGCCACCCTCAGCCTATGTTCTTTGTCCCTGTTATAATAAGGTTCTATGTTCTCTATGAGAGTTTTAACGTCATGAAAACTGTAAAGTCCGAGAAGTTTCCCGTTTTTGTCCACAATTGGGAGTTTGCCAACTTTGTTCCTAATCATTATTTTGAAAGCTTCCACCAGCGTCGTATTTTCGCGAGCGGTCACAAGGGAAGTAGCCATTATATCAGAAAGCTTTATGCTATAGTCCGTCAAAAATTTGATATCCCTGGAGGTTATTATGCCCTTCAAAATTCCTTTTGAATCAACTATCGGAAATCCCGAAAAAGAATAACGGTTCTTGTCCTTTTCCTCAAGCATCTGGGAAACGGTCTGTTCGGGATGAAACACCACAGGATCATCTATAAGACCGTTAAGATAATGCTTCACCTTGCTCACCTCTTCGGCCTGCCTTTCAATGGTCAAATTTTTGTGTATAACTCCTATGCCGCCTATGGTCGCCATTGCTATGGCCATTTTAGCTTCGGTCACAGTATCCATGGCCGCGCTAACAAACGGGACATAAAGCCCAACCCTACGCGAAAATCGTCCAGAAACTTCCGTTTGATCTGGAAGAACATCAGAGTATTTCACAAGCAGCGATACA
Organism: uncultured Lentisphaera sp.; assembly: GCA_964638335.1. GTDB lineage: Bacteria > Verrucomicrobiota > Lentisphaeria > Victivallales > GWF2-50-93 > DYMC01. The sequence continues at coordinate 687 of CAZXAC010000143.1, forward strand.
TCATCAAAGGTTAGACCTTCAAATTTATAAAAATCCATAATTTCGCATATTTTAGCATTGATCATGTGGGAAATCCCTCTTTTTGCTCCGTTTTGGCGCCCTAAGGTATCATAATCGAGGGAAATGTCAAGCGCGTAATGATGGCCTGTCTAGCTTTTCAAATTTGAATAAGGATATCCCAATGATAAATTGGAGTATTCAAAATGGGGGTTTACAATCAATGAGAATATTGGTAGTTTTTGCAATAATGGCTTTATGTTCCATAAAATCTTTTGCCCAAAATCAGGGGGCTCAAAATATAGGGGCATCTTTCAGCACGACTAGATTTGTAATGTTCTCTGGAAACTATTCCGTGAAAGGATCAGATCGTGAAACATTTTCTGAGTCTGGCGTATTTAGGATCGATACATACACCGGAGACGCCTCCTGGCTCAAGGTAGAAGAAAAAAATGGAGAAAAAAATTTTAAGTGGATTCCAGTCCAAAATCCGGTATCCTCTCAAGATTCCACCCTCTCAGATGCCGGGAAAAAAGAATCTGAGACCGGCTTTTCCAAAGATGGAATCTTGTTTAAAGCCAGGAACGAAAAATAGTCCCAGCCTAATCAAATGCCTCTTAAATCAAAGATAGACCAGGAAATTCTCCATATAGTTGAAAAACTCAACTCCGCTTCACATGAAACATACATAGTCGGCGGGGCCGTTAGAGATATGCTTCTCGGAATAAACCCAAAAGACTATGATATAGCCACTTCGGCCACCCCAGAACAAATAAAAGCCGTTTTTAAGAGGAATGCAAGAATAATAGGACGCAGGTTCAGATTAGTCCATTACAGTGCAGGACGCAGAATAGTCGAAATAAGCACTTTTCGGAGAGAACCGGCTGAACATGAAAAACTTATAGAAGTGAAAGGAAAACTTCGACCAAACGAGAACACCTACGGAAACGCTTCAGAAGACGCGTGGAGAAGAGATCTCACAGTAAATGCAATTTTCTATGATCCTATTTCAGATAAAATCATTGATTTTACTGGAATGGGTGCGGAAGATCTGAAAAAAGGTATTGTCAGAACCGTCGGAGATCCTGACAAGAGATTCTCCGAGGATCCGGTTAGGATTCTTCGTTCCCTTAAACTTGTCGGACAATATAATTTTTCATTGGAAGAAAAAACACTCAAAGCCATAAATAGACACAAAGAATCCATTAAAAACGCTTCTAGTTCCAGACTTTCTCTTGAACTGGAAAAAATACTAAAGAGCCAGTATTCAGCTAAAATATTGTCCACATTCTTTGATTTTGGATTCATGGAATGTTTCCTTCCCAAAATAGCTTCAGAAACTGAAAAAAATCCGTCTAGGAAAAAACTCCTGCTTGATATAATGACGGAGTGGAATTCGCGAATTTCGCATGGAGAATATAGAAACAGTATTTCTGTTTCCCTTGCATCGATTAGTATTCCTTTCGTGTTGGACATACTTGAACTCGAAGATATAGACAGTCCCATACGCCCCAGATGGCAAATTGAATCTCAGCTTTCAGAAAAATTCAAAGATTTGCTCTCTCCGTATACTTTTCCGAAGAGACTTACTGCCGTTTCAAGAGAAATCCTCTTGATGCAACCCATACTTTTAAAACACCAAAGAAGCCCCCACGTAATGAATCACAGGCGTTTCGAACACGCCAGAGAACTTTTCAAACTACTCAATAAAACCGTTTGGAATAATGAAGAATTAGAGCAAAGATGGACAGATAAAAATCAAAATAATAAACACCAATGATTTTATAATACTAAAAATAGAGGAAAAATGTCTGAAGTTTTCAAATTGGAATTTTATGTGCCCGATTCTCATCTGGAACAGGTTAAGACAGCAATCTTCGCGGCAGGAGGCGGACGTGTTGGGAATTACGATTGTTGCTGTTGGCAGGCAAGAGGAGAAGGACAATTCAGGCCTCTGCCCGGCAGCGAGCCTCATGTGGGAGAGCAGGGATTTGTTGAGAAGATTTATGAATACAAAGTCGAACTTGTATGTGAGGTTGATAAAATACTCTCCTTGATAGAGGCATTGAAGGCTTCTCATCCGTATGAAACCCCGGCATATCAATATTGGAAGGTCAATACCTTTTAAAACTTTAAGAATTTTGACGTCTTAATTATGTCCTTTATACCTTGTCTTTGAAAGGCGTGGGGTATATGATATGGTCTTGTTTTTAAGCATGCTGGCGACAAAAAGTAGGGAACAAATTAATGCTATTCATATCACAACTTTTCAGCGATCCAATGGGATATCTCATGTGGATACTTCTCGTTGTATTTTCTGTCTGCATTCATGAATATTTTCATGCGCTGACTGCCTTATCTCAGGGAGATAGTACGGCCGCCGAAAAAGGTTATCTTACGCTTAATCCGCTGGTTCAAATAGGAGTTTTTCCTCTCATTTTGCTTTTGTTTATAGGCATAACTTGGGGAGGAACTCCGATAAATCCATCTAGGATGAGACATAAGTATAGCCATGCTCTTGTAAGTTTTTCGGGTCCTCTCTCAAACGCAATGTTGTTTCTTATGTTTTGCATTTTAATAGCCGTTCTTTCAAAAAAAAATATGATGTCTGAAGGAGCCCTTGTTCTGCTTGGTACCGGAGCAGTATTAAATTTTGTCCTTTTTCTTTTTAACATGCTACCCGTTCCCCCTCTTGATGGGTTCAGCATACTTTCTTATTTTTTCCCACCTATAGAAAGAAGCAATTCGGAAATTAAAAGCGCAGCTTTCTTCATAATCTTCATAATTGCCTTTTTCTCCTTTGGAAAACTGTATTATGTCGGGGCTTTATTTGCCGAAACAGTTATAAACACCATAAGCGGGCTTCTAAATGGATGACGATAAAAAAGAAAAAATTTTGACGGTTTCGCAGATCAATTCCATAGTGAAGGGGACCCTTGAAGATACATTTGCATATCCTATCTGGATTGAAGGAGAAATTTCCGGAATTAATTTCCACAGGTCTGGACACCTTTATCTGACACTGAAAGATGAGAATTCTCAGATAAAAGCGACTTTTTTCAATGGAGCCTCCAAAGCGGAAAAGCTTGGACTGCAACAAGGAAGCATGGTAGAGGCATGTGGAAAAATTTCCGTATACCACCCGAGGGGAGAGTATCAGTTCAACCTATCAAATATCAGATTAAGGGGTTTGGGAGACCTTCATCGCAAATTTGAAGAGATGAAGGAAAAACTGCGCAAAGAGGGACTCTTCGATGAAAAAAGGAAAAAGAAAATCCCAGTTCTTCCGTTGCGAATCGGCGTAATAAGTTCTCCGGAGGGAGCAGCAATAAAAGATTTTCTTAAAACCATAAAACGCCGATTCCCTAATATTCACATCCGAATATATCCTTCAGCCGTACAGGGAAAAGGAGCAGAAAATCAAATTGCCGAAGGGATAAGATTCTTCAACAATACAGGATTCCCCGAAGTCATAATAATAACCCGTGGCGGAGGAAGCATTGAAGATCTGTGGGCTTTTAATGAAGAGAGCCTTGCAAGAGAAATAGCCAGGAGTAAAATCCCAATTATAAGTGCGGTCGGACACGAAATCGATTACACCATAGCTGATTTTGTAGCAGATTTGCGCGCTCCAACCCCAACAGCAGCGGCAGAAATAGTAATAGAAAGAGAAGAAGATTTTATAAATAAAATACTGGAATTCAATCGTAGGGCGGAAATGTCCCTTAGATTGAATCTGGAAAAGTCTCGAACATCTATCGCAAAACTTAAAGCATCCAAAATCTTGACGGACCCTATTTCAATCATACGCGAAAAAGAACAAAATCTTGACAACATAGTCCTCAATTTATTCAACACTTTCAAAAATATTTTTTCTCAAAAAAAATCTGAATTTGACATAATTAATGCGAAAATAGCAATGTTGAGCCCTTATAAAGTACTTGAAAGAGGATACTCAATACTGAAAAGGAAACATGATGGATCCGTCATATTAAATTCTGAAGCAAAAATAGACGAAGAATTGACGGCTGTTATGTCAAATGGCGAATTAGATCTTAAGGTTTTAGCAAAAAGACCCTGATTTCAAGATGTCTCGTTCCGTTTTTTTGTCCGTCTTTTCATTTTGTATCCAGTCAAATAGCGTTATTTGGTCTTCTTTTTCTTCGTTCTTCTTTTTTGTCCTTGATCTTATTGCGAGACTTGGTTTTCCCGCTTCTCCTATTGCGTTTTTTTCCAGATTTTCCAATATTTCATATGCTCTTTCGATAACTTCCTTTGGAAGACCGGCGATTTTGGCAACGTGAACGCCATAACTTTTGTCGGTTGCACCTTGTACTATTTTCCTCAAAAATATGATTTGGTCTCCATACTCTTTGACTGCAACATTGTAATTCTTTACCCCACTGCAGGTAATAGAAAGTTCAGTTAATTCATGGTAGTGGGTGGCAAACAATGTCATTGGGCGGGATTTATTATTATCGTGCAGATACTCTGCGACAGCCCAAGCAATGCTTATTCCGTCAAAAGTACTTGTTCCTCGGCCTATTTCATCAAGAATTACAAGACTATTCTCCGTTGCATTGTTAAGGATATTTGCCGTTTCCGTCATTTCCACCATAAAAGTGCTTTGCCCACGCGATATGTCGTCAGAGGCACCAACACGCGTGAAGATACGATCCATTATACCTATTTTTGCGATTTTCGCCGGGACAAATGATCCTATTTGGGCCATAAGCACAATCAGGGCGACCTGCCTTATGTATGTGGATTTGCCCGCCATATTGGGTCCCGTTATTATCATTATGCGATTATCTTCTCCATCCAAAACTGTATCGTTGGGGACAAATCTATCTCCTGTCATTTTTACATCTATAACCGGATGTCTACCATCTCTTATATCAACGATTCTATCCTCCGTCATTACCGGTCTGCAATAGTCATTTCGCGCTGCACATGATGCCAACGAATTCAATACATCTATTTCCGCAAGTATATTCGCGGTATGAAGCAATTTCCCGATTTGCATCAAAATTTTCTCGCGCAAGGCGGAAAAAATCTCTGATTCCAAAGATTTCGCCTTTTCATCGGCTCCAATTATCTTGTTTTCCATCTCTTTTAATTCCGGAGTAACAAATCTTTCTCCATTCACAAGCGTCTGTTTTCTGATATAGTCTCCCGGTACAAGATGAAGGTTGCTCTTGCTGATTTCGATGTAATATCCAAAAATGTTGTTGAATTTTATCTTAAGAGTTCTTATCCCTGTCCTTTCCTGTTCTTTACTTTGAAGTTGAGCCATCCAATTTTTACCCTCAGAAGATGCTCTTCTAAGTTCATCCAGCGCCTTATCAACTCCTTCTCTTACAAAACCTCCGTCTGTCGTCGAAGCGGGAGGAGATTCAACTATCGTCTGCTTAATTTCCTCGGTTAGTTCTGGGAATTCGGAAAGAGAATTTTTTAGATCCTCAATCTTTGGTGCGTCAAAACATGATAGAGTTTTCTTTATGTCCGGAATTATATCTAGGCTTTGGGAAAGAGCATTAAAATCCCGAGGACCAGCGCTGCCTATATTTATTTTTGCGATTATTCTTTGTATATCTCTTGCCGCAGAAAGTATTTCCGAAAGTTCGGAGCGACCTACGGGATCGTCTTTTATGCATTCGACGGCACAAAGCCTATCTTCGATCTTGCCTTTATTTCTAAGAGGCCTCAACAGCCACTCTCGTAGCAGTCTTCCGCCCATCGGAGTCACTGTTTGGTCTAGCACACTAAGAAGAGAGGCCCCTTTTTCTCCGCCCGTTGAATCTAATATCTCGAGATTTTTTCTTGTAACATAATCAATATCAACATAATCAAATGTGCTATATACTTTCAGAGACCGCACATGAGAAGCATCTTGTCTAAGATTTTCCTTTGCATAATGAAGGATTGCA
>CAZXAC010000144.1:0-6574 GCA_964638335.1 uncultured Lentisphaera sp.
ATATGGACCAGCATAGGAATGTCCTGCGCCGTATGCGTTTACAAGATAGGGTACCAAAGAATACTTCCTTACGCTCTTCATATAATCATGATATCCGCATTATTACTGGTCATTCCGAGATTTTTCCCGCCAGTAAAGGGTGCTTACAGGTGGATACGCCTACCAGCAGGAATCAGCGTACAGCCTTCAGAGTTGGCAAAAATTACAATAATATTGTTTTTGGCAAATTATTGCGCATTAAGACAATCATCCCTCAATGACTGGAAAAACAGAGCGATAGTTTTTTCGGCGCTTTTCTTAATGGCCGGACTGGTATTGTTCGGAAAGGATCTAGGAACGACTGTATTGATATGCGCCGTAGCATGGATAATTTTTTTTGTAGCTGGAATGAACTTGCGCGTCATTTTAGGAATTCCCGCTGTCTTAATACCAATCGGGCTATGCTACATACGTTTTTTCGATGAAGAGAGATGGTCACGCATAACATCCTTCAGTACTCCAGAGAGTTCCCCGGAAGGCGGCGGTTATCAGTTGCTCAATTCGTTGATGGCGCTCGGATCAGGTCACTGGACTGGACTTGGTTTCTCCGAAAGCAAAATGAAGGCGTATTACCTGCCAGAAGCCCATACCGACTTCATCTTGTCAATCGTCGGCGAAGAACTCGGTTTTATCTGTCTTTCTATAGTTATAATTTTATACATCACATTATTTTTGTGTTCCATATACATCGCCTTCCGTTCGAAACACAGGCAAGGATTACTGCTTGCTGTCGGACTAGGAAGCCTCCTAGCTTTACAAGCAATAATCAATATAGGAGTGATTTCTGGATTTTTTCCTACAAAAGGAATGCCAGCCCCCTTTATAAGTTACGGAGGAAGCAATATATTAATGGCTTGGACGGCAGTCGGGCTCATATTGAGCGTGGCGGGCAGCAACGAAAATATTCATCATCAGCCTGATGATTCAATAAACTTTAAAACAAATGATGCACACTTTGAATAAAATAGCCATAGCATGCGGTGGAACCGGAGGACATTTCTATCCGGGACTTTCCGTAGCGGTGGAATTCAAAAAACTAGGAGGCACGCCTCTTCTGATTCTTTCCGGAAAACATTCGGAAGAACAAAAACTAAAGGCATTGGAATTAGATATTGAATCAGAGATCATCCCATCTCCGCCAGTACCAACCGGGATATTAGAAAAAATAGACTACTCCAAGACTTGCGCTATAAACATAATGAAAATCATAAAAATATTCTCTTCTTTCAAACCTGATGCCCTTCTTGTCATGGGCAGTTATACTTCGATCGCCGCCGGAATCGCTTCAACAATATCAAAGGTTCCGATGGTAATACACGAAGGTAATTCCCTCGCGGGAAAGGCAAATCTATTCCTATCAAGATTCGCATCCAAAATGGCGCTCTCATTCCCAGCAGTCAACTCAAGAAAAATAGTCTGCAAATATGAAATCACCGGAATGCCAGTTAGAAACGATCTGATCCAGAAAAGAGCCGAATCGAAAAAAGATGCAATATCACAAATCAACTCCATATATGGGGTAAATTTTTCGCCTTTCCAACCTCTGATACTTGTATTCGGAGGAAGCCAAGGCGCCATGAAAATAAACGATCTCGTTCCCCCAGCATTTGAAATGCAGAAAAATAAAAACTTTCAAGTAATACATATCGCCGGAAGCGGGAAAGCCGCGGAAACAAACGAAAAATACGCCGCGGTAAATCTGCCAAAACTAATACTGGGAACCAGCGATAAAATGAGCCTTATGTATGCGGCTTCAGACTTGGTCATATGCAGGTCAGGCGGAAGCACTTTGGCGGAACTTGCCCTTTTCGGGAAATATGCTATACTCGCACCATATCCTTACGCCAGCGACAATCATCAAAGAGATAACGCCGAATATTATGCCTCTAGCGGAGCGGGAACAGTATTGAATGATACAGATTTCACCATCACCAGAATATCTGCTCTCATAAACTCTTTCCTAGAAAATCCATCCGAGTATCAAGAAAAGGGAAAACTCTCAAATAAGATAGCCGCCCCAGACGCGGCATCCAAAATAATAAACCTAATCAGAGAAAGCGTCCTTTCAAAGCCAGCTTGAAACTTAGCAAAACTCACTCAAAATAAAATCTAAAAGCTGAAATCAAAACTTGGATCTTCGGACTTTTTCTCTTCCGGCTCTCTTCTAGGTGATTTTACCGGAGATTCTGAATCAAACTTGTCAGATGCATCAAGTTGATGAAATTCACTCGGATTCCAATAAGGAGGCAACCCCTTCTTCGCAAGTTGCTCATTGCCCCACTGTTTATGCCTGCTTATATCAGCACGGCACTGAGACTTTAAGTCGGCTATCTTTTGATCAAAGGTTCTCCCGTCAGGAGCCCTTAGATCGCCAAGCCTCGGAGACGCCGGTTTTCCACATCCCCTGCACTTCCAAACAAGTTCAAGACTGTCTAACGACAAGGGACCACCACAACTTGAACACCTGACCGTAGCGTACTGACCAGCGCTCTGCTGATACAATTCCTTGTTGATACTGTATCTTAGACTCCCGTATTTTGTCTCTACAGCATGAATCGCAGAACCAACCATCTGAATTGTAACAGGATCAGAATCTCCTCCTCTATCTGCCCCATCTGAATTAAAAGGTTTCTCGGCGACAGTACCGTAATCATGCGATGGAACTGAAGGAGAACCCTGAGACTGAGTATTGGAAGCCCCCCCATCCCAGATCCCCTCTCCACCTTTAACCATATCTAAAATCTGAAACGGAGCCGAAGCAATCACCTTGTTGTTCCAAACGATTTCAACCTTGTATGATGCAATCGGCCAGCTTGAACCTTCTGATATGGAGAGACTGAAATCCATCCAGTTTTGAGACGGATCCGCTGGACCATTCTTTGACAATTCAGAGATCTTAACGTATTGCCCACTATCCTCCTTCATCCATCTAGCGGATATACTAATTTCCGAATTCGCGCCGTACACATTAAACCACACATGAAGTTTTTTGCTGTTCTTGGGAAAACTTTTTGATATGCCTATAGGCTTGCCACCATCAACCGATTCAGCTAGGCATATATTCGAAACAGTAGGCGCAGCAAGATCCTCAACAGTGGCAACAACCTTCTCTAACTCCTTCCAAAAGTCGGCAAAAACAGAAATCGAAAATCCTAAAAAAAATAAAAATAGAAAAAACTTCTTCATACCACCCTCCCCGTCTGAAATTAACCCCCAACGATACTCAGAATAACATCGCTTCAAAAAAAATCAAAAAACATTTTGACAAAAACAAATCAACGCTGTAATGTTTATCATATTTATAAACTTTGTAATAAGGATCAAAATGAAATTTTCAACAAAAGTCAGATATGGGCTTAGGATACTGCTTCAGATAGCCATAGAGTCTCAAAAGAAGGACTACGTCCAAGGCAAAGCCATAGCAAAGGCTCAAAAACTATCCGAAGCTTATCTTGAGCAAATAATGATACCTCTGAAGAATGCAGGTTTTGTGAAGACTGCCAGAGGCTGTTCCGGCGGCTATGCCCTCAGGAAAGACCCCTCCGAAATAACTGTTTTGGATCTAATCGAGCTCTTTGAAGGACCACTAGTTCTTGCCGATTGCGTTGAGGACAAGAGATCATGCTCTCAAGTAAAGACATGCTACACACATCTAATATGGAAAGAACTTTCTGAAAAGTTCAGGAACGCCGCCGCTGAAATCAGCATAAGCGACATCGCCTCTAAAAAAAGTATAAACGAATACATAATATAAAATTCAGCTAAGGAGAAAACATGAAAATCTACGACGAAATCACTCAGACCATAGGCAACACTCCACTTATGATATTCAAGAAGATATCTCCATCGAACGGAGCGAGAATAGCGGGAAAACTTGAGTTTTTCAATCCTGGCTCCAGCGTCAAGGACAGGATTGCCAAAAACATGATAGATCGCGCAGAGCTCAGCGGCGCACTCAAAGCAGGCGGAACTATAATAGAACCAACTAGTGGCAACACCGGGATTGGACTCGCAATGGTCGCGGCAGCGAGAGGTTATAAACTGATAATAACTATGCCAGAATCAATGTCTGTGGAAAGAAGAAGCGTAATCGAACAATTCGGAGCTCAAATAATACTGACTCCAGCGGAAAAGGGAATGAGCGGTGCGGTGGAGAAGGCAAACGATATACTCAAAATGACTCCAGGGGCTTTCATGCCACAGCAGTTCGACAACCCGGCAAACCCAGAAATACACCAGTTCACGACTGCGGAAGAAATATGGCGTGACACCGATGGCACGGTTGATATTTTTGTTGCCGGTGTCGGCACAGGAGGAACAATAACTGGCGTCGGAAGATTGTTCAAAGATAGGAATAAATCCATAAAGATAATCGCCGCCGAACCAGAACTTTCACCAGTCCTTTCAGGGGGACGCCCAGGAAGACATGGGATACAGGGAATAGGAGCAGGTTTCATCCCTAAGAATTTCGACAAGAAAGTTGTAGATGAAATAATTCGCGTCTCTGAGGATGATTCCATAAGCATGGCAAAGCGTCTGGCGGCCGAAGAGGGAATTCTCTGCGGGATAAGCGCCGGAGCTAACATGCATGTTGCATTGCAAGTAGCTATGCGTCCGGAAAACGCAAAAAAACTCATAGTCACTATAATTTGTGACACAGGAGAAAGATACTTGACAACAAGATTATTCGATAAAAAAACATTATAAGCATAAGGAACTATGCATTTATGAAAAACAAAAAATTAAAAGACGCCACATTATCTTTGCATGCGGGACAAGCCTCGGATCCGACCACTGGAGCAAGAGCGGTTCCGATATATCAAACATCGAGTTATCTGTTCAAATCATCGGAACATGCCGCAAACCTATTCTCTCTTAAAGAGTTCGGCAATATTTACACCAGACTTATGAACCCTACCACCGACGTATTGGAAAAAAGGCTTGCTGCTTTGGAAGGTGGAACAGGAGCCCTCGCAACATCAAGCGGGATGTCGGCAATATTCCTTGCCGTGTCAAATATAGCAAAAGCTGGAGATCATATCATAAGCTCATCTTCTCTTTACGGCGGCACAGACACTCTCTTCCGATACACATTGCCACGCTTCGGAATTGAAACCACCTTCCTAAATGATTTCACGCCCGAAAACGTAAAGAAGGCCATCAGAAAAAACACCAAGCTGGTATATGCTGAAACGATAGGGAATCCCAAGGGTGATGTTCCAGACTTTGAAGCAATAGCAAAAGCCGTTCACTCTGAAAAAATTCCATTTATCGTCGACAACACATTCGCACCAATAATATGCAAACCTTTCAATCACGGGGTGGATATCGTAGTATATTCATGCACCAAATGGATAGGCGGACATGGAACCTCTATAGGAGGCGTCATAATAGACAGCGGAAAATTCGACTGGTCTTCTGGCAAATTCCCTGAATTCACCGAACCTGATGAAAGTTATCACGGACTTAAGATATGGGATGCCTTGTCAAATGTCCCAGGAATGGGAAATATCGCCTACATTATGAAGGCCAGAATACAAGGAATGAGAAACATCGGATTCTGCCCGAGTCCATTCAACTCATTTCTTTTTCTTCAAGGAATCGAAACACTTCCTTTGAGAATGGAAAAACATGCCAAAAATGCGCTCGAACTTGCGGAATTCCTCAAAAAACACTCGCTAGTAGCCTGGGTCAACTACACCGGTCTCCCAGAGCACAAGTGGCACCAGACCGCGAAAAAATATTTAAAGGGAAGCTTCGGCTCTGTATTCGGCTTCGGCGTTAAGGGAGGATACAAGCCCGCTCTCAAATTCATTGAGTCGGTTAAACTTGCCAGCCATCTCGCTAATGTTGGAGACGCAAAAACACTGGTACTGCATCCAGCATCTACAAGCCATCAACAGATGACTGAGGATGCTCAGATCGCTTCAGGGGTGAGCCCTGAATTCATAAGAGTCTCGGTCGGACTCGAAGACATAGAAGACATAAAGGCCGATTTCGAGCAGGCTTTGCGAATTTCGCAAAACTGAATAAGTTCCCAAAAGCCTTTGAGTTATAAATTTGTTTTATGGATTTGGTAAGCTAAGTTACGGGCTTTTGCATCCACCTGCAAAGATGACAAAGCGTTGATTTTTCGGGGTGTAGCGCAGTCTGGTTAGCGCGTCTGCCTTGGGAGCAGAAGGTCGAGAGTTCGAATCTCTCCGCCCCGACCATCCTATCAAAGATAGCTAACAAGAAAAAAACATCAGCCCCATTACCAATTTTCAGAACGGCGCACCCCGAGGCGCTTGCGCGCTCGCGGAGGTCGAGATGCCGCACCGCGGCACAAGGTTCGAACTCGCCCCGCAGAGCGGGGTCTCTCCGCCCCGACCAAATTATAAAATGTCTTTCTGGCAAGAGCTAATACTGAATTGCGTTCAAAGAGATAGTAAACCCCGCTAGGCGGGTTAAAGATTGCGAAATATTCAGATGCAGAACTGGGAGGCGGAATTCTGCCGCTACTAAAAGTAACGGCGGGATTTCGCGACACAGAAGC
>CAZXAC010000145.1:0-6573 GCA_964638335.1 uncultured Lentisphaera sp.
TATTCTTTGATATTAAAAATCGTTAGAAATCGTCCGCTTAAGTTCTCATGAACCTAGAATAATATAAGATCGAAAGCTCCCTCGGTAACTGAGTACACCATCTCCACGACCTTCAACTTGGCTCCGGAATCTAAGAGTTTTCTCTGTGCGACTTCGAGCATTTCTCTTGATAGATCCACAGCGTTTAACCAGGCATCCTGAAATCTTTTTCATAAAGCAATCAGCTCTAAATTTATTTGCGGGTCAGGACGGAAAAAATAATTTGCATGTATTGCTTTTTTCGTCGTATATTCCAAGTTCCTTGAAGATAAGTTTAGCGAAAGCAAGATGACCAAATCCGTTAGGATGAAAAGCGTTGCTCATCCAATAGTAAGCCTGTTCGGAATTACTTTTCCAATAGGCATTGTGATCGATCAAAACAACCGTTTTAGCACTTGCGACAGTTCTGATAATATCCATGTATTCATCCAGATTGGCTCCTCGCTCAGGAGCGCAATTCGGAAGTATCGGGCATGTTGTCTGCAAAATAGGTATGCCCCCGGCTGAACGAATCTTATCTACTAGAGTCTCAAGATTTTTTCTAAATTCATCCGGAGGTATTTTCTTGTTTGCGCAGTCGTTCATCCCGTACATTATGAAGACAACTCCGGGGAGAAACTGACCGATAAGATTTTCATAATTTTCAAGAGCATGCCGTGTCGTCGTGCCACTGACCGCTGTTTTAATCACTACATCTAAGACTTTCCTCATTTCGGAGCGGACTCTTTCCGAGAACAGTTCTGAGTAATCTCTAAAACCAAAAGTGTGCAGAGCTCCATGAGTTATGCTGTCGCCGGCAAAAATCCATCTTATCGGCTCAGTACCAGAAAAAATTTTATCTATTTCCTTCACGCTCTGATCCCTCAAAAAGATTGTTTGCCCATAAGTTTCCCAGCCTATAATTGAAACGTAATTCATATTTTTTCAAACCCAATAATATTCCGCTTTTGCTAATACTGAGTTGCGTTCAAAGAGAGAGTAAACCCCGCTAGGTGGGGTAAAGATTGTGAAATATCCAGACGCAAAACTGGGATGCGGAATTCTGCCGCTATTAAAAGTAACGGCTGGATTTCGCGACACAGAAGCTGCGCTGAATAGACGCAACCGCTTAGCGGCAAGGTTCTTTTGAGTTTGTTTTGGTAAATTCATCGAAGTACAATATTTGTCCGCTGAGGATTTATAAGCTGGGGCAATAGGTTGTTTATGGCTTGGTGTTTTTCAGCGGAAATCAAAAAGAATCTATGCGGACGGTTCCTATATAGCCGTCCACTGTGACATAGTCTCCGTCCTTGATTAGCGCTGTCGCATCCGATATGCCAGTGACGCAAGGTATGCCATATTCTCTTGCGGCTATAGCCCCATGTATCAACATTCCCCCTCGTCTTTCGACTATCCCCGCGGCAAGGGGTATCAAGAAATTCATTTCAGGTTCGATCGAATCACAGACCATTACGGATCCCGACTTAAAGTCCATTATGTCGTGCCGATTCCGGATTATTTTTGCCTTTCCTGTTGCAATTCCGGCACCGGCAGGCTGACCACGCAACTGCCTGAAAAAAACTTCCTGAGCTACATTTTTATTCGCTTCCTTATTTTTTGGGGAGATTCCGCTATCGAGAATCTTTTCGAGCTTTTCCAATAAAGCGCCCGGAAAAGTTTTTCCGCTGTTCCTCTCGCGTTTTCTGATTTCGCTAACGACAGATTCGATAAATGATTTAATTTTTAAAAGGAGAAGGTTGTCGTCATCCCTCATTGAATAGCTTTCCTTCGCAAGCTCAATTAGTTCCTCGGCAGTTTTCTTGTCATCCGGAGAAAAATATTTGAGAAATTTTCTTTTCAATTTCTCCGGTCGAATTGTTCCCACAGAAGATATCTTTATCTTTGAATCCACATATTTCAGCAGGATTTTAATTATGCTTCTTAAATCTCCGCCTCCTTCCATACTGCTTGCGAATTTCGCAACGAACGATTCAATCATCTTTTTAAGTTTAGGATCGTTTACAATCATATTTCCCTTGAGTTCTGACAAGAGTAAAGGATTTTTCAAAACATAGTTGGACATTTCAATCAGATACAAATTCCTTATAGAGGCAATCGACTTTTTTTCTTGGAGAACACCCATAAATTCATATGGATCTTCCGGCTTTACAAGATCATTATACGTCTCTCCAAAAAGTCTCATTCCATGTCCAAACGGTATGAATACCTCCCAATAAATCCGATTACACTTCTCGAAGATGCAGACTCTCTCTTCCGTTTCGGAGAGAAGTTCAGAATCATCCATAAGAGACAAATCTTTTCTCAGCATCTTGTCGATATCTCTTTGAATGCCGGGTAGGATTTCTTCATATATTCTTTTTCTAAGCTGTTTTAAGGAGCTGAAAGATCTTCTTAAGCGGATATCAAACGCGCTTCTTTCGGATAATCCATGACTTTTTCTAGCGGTAATTGGCCTTGCCTGCAATATCTGCAATTTACCACCTTTCGCAGTCCACTCAACGTCCTGCGGAGTCCCAAAAACCTCCTCTATCGCGAAAAGATTTTCTTTTAAACTTGGAATCAGTATTTGAAGAGAATCCGAGATATCCTTCCCCAGCCCGGATGCCTCACTGAAATTGGATAATTTCCCGTCCGACTTTCTGAAGACCCAGCGGTATGGTTCTATTTTTCCGTCTACAAAATCCTGGTTCAAGCCTGGAACAGCCTCTATTATGAATTGTGTTTTATCTGATGGATTTTCCGAAAACATGACTCCAGAAAAATCTCCTTTCACAAATTTTTGAACGACTACCGCCATGCTTTCCTGATGAATCCGATACCCCATCTCTTTCGCGTAGACAAATGCCGACGGAGACCACAGTGAAGCCCATACAAGTTTTATATTTTTAATCAGTTCTTCGTCGCCGCAAACATCCACAAATGAATCGTGGATTCCGGCGAATGACAATTCTGCACCGTCTTCCGAAATCGATGAAGAGCGTACCGCGAATGACTTTACATCCGACAAGCTTCTGGCTGCGTCAAGAATTTCCGTTCTCATGCTTTCGGAAATTTCAGTTTTCATCAGAAGATTCCTTATTCTCAGGCTCGCATCCCACATCTCCTCCCACCTCATTTGAGATATTTCCTTTCGAGCGAGTTCAAATTCAACAGATTCCATTAGATTATTGGACTTAATGAATTCCTTAAAGAATTCCGATTGGACCACAAAAAAATCAGGGACGGGAAAACCTTTGAGTTTGAGAGTGAACAGCGAACGCCCCTTCCCTCCGACGGAAGAAATATCGGGAATAAAATCAGCGCTGGAATGGAAAATTCCGCTCATCTTATGGCTCTATTTCAACGACATTCTGGAATCTGTTCACTGCTACTATCTTTTCAATTTTCGCCAAAAAAATTGAATTTGAGGGAGATTCCGCGAATTCCTTAAGAGATGGATGTTTTTTCAGATATCTTGCAAGGGCTTTCCTCCTGCCAATACCTTTCTGTTCAAAACTCTTCCCAAGTATCGCGATGCCAGTGGCATTACCTATGTCTCTTTCATCGTTTTTTCTGTCGTCAACAAAAATAGACAGATTACTATTTTTCTTGAGATTGCGGTATTTACTGGTCTGTTTGGGAGTGGCAAAAAACACTCCTTTTAGATCTGCTGTTTCAGCGAAAGCTATTATGTTCTGGTACGGTTTCCGCCCGTCGCTAGTGGCAAGTACTCCGAATTTTTGTCCCGCAAGAATGCTTTTAATCTTCTGTATGTATTTCATGGCTTCCTCTTAATTTTTCAAACCAAATCGCATGCTTCCGGAGGCATCCAGTGAGCATCCATTCCCTCCCACTTGACATTACAGCCTATGGGATTAGTCAATGGAATGCTGATAGGTTTCCCGGCAAAATACTCATCTAGGACCCGCTCAAGATCATTCACCTTCATTTTGGAAGTATCGCGCGGGCTGTCGACTCCACGTCCAGTGTAAATCAATTTGCGATTTTCGTCAAAAACATAAAAGTGTGGCGTCCTAAGGGCTCCGTAAGCCTTCGCCGCCTCTTGAGATTTGTCACGGACGTAAATCCACGGAAAATTAAAAGTCTTCATCCTCTCCACCATATGAGCAAAATCATCGTTTGCGTGAGTTTTCTCGCTATTCGAGTTTATCCCTATCACCGCAAGTCCGCGACCTTTAAACCTCTCAATAGTCGCCCTGGTCACTTCATCCGAACCTGTCACATACGGACAATGATTGCAGGTAAAAAATACTATCAGTAGTCGGGCATCTGCGAAATTCGCTAGGCTATAATCTTTGCCGTCCGTAGCGGGAAGCTTGAAATCTGGGGCTTTGTCTCCGATTTTCAAAGTAAAAGGCATGCTTATTCCCTCCAATTTTTAATTGTTTAGCAAGCAAGTTTTGAGGATTAATATAGCATATACTAGATTTCATTCAGCGTTTTGCGGCATTTCTGAATTTACTTTGCGAGATTAGCGGCGAGTTTCAGTATTTCATCTAGTTCTTCGGCTGCGGACATTAATTTCTCCGATATCTCTTTGGCTTTGTCCATCTTCCTAATCTCAGAATCGAGTTTCTTGACAGCTCTCATTAACTTTTTTCCGATTTCTGGATTTTTATCAAGTTTTTCTGTGGCGTTTTTATTTAATGTTGAGATGATTCTTTTTCTGAGGACTTCCATTTTTCTTGAGAATTTTCCCGAATTTCTTTTATCGCCGGATCTTTCGGAGACAATCGTCATGTAAGCGCACTTATTCAGAGCCTGGCTGAGCCTGTCCACGTTAGAAATATTTTTTGGAGATGATCTCATTTTTTTCTCCTTTTTCCATAATTTTCCAAAGAAAAGATTACCAAATTCAATTCAGAAATGATTTCTTCCAATGGCTCATTTTTGGATGACAAAGCTGAATGTATTTTAGGGATTTTTACTACGGCGTCCTCGATCATTTTTAATCTGTCCAGACTTTCCGCGAGGCGTTCATTGAGGTCGAATATTGTTTCAACCTGTTTTTTCTTCGCGGCCTGAGTTTTTTCCTTGGTGTTTCCCAAGATTTTTACGGCGGAAACCGCATAATTGGTTTTGATATTTGCGGCTGCATCCCTGATTATTGATATATAAAGCTTTGACCAGTCTTCAACAAGTTTCTGATTCTCATTTACAATGTTATTGAAAATCGAAGCACTTCTTCCTTTCATGTATGCTTCAAGCAGTGATACGGCTGAAAGAGAAATTAACCCTTGATACTCCTTCAACTCGGGCATGGAAGAAAATCTCCCTGTTTCCGAAAGAATTTTTTTTACCGATGATGATAATTTTGAAAAGTCCTTTTCGGTCAGATTCGTTCCATCTTCCACCTGAGACAAGGTCTTGAGATAAAGCGCCATCTCCATATTCAATATTCGCAACATTGCCGCATTCCTATCCAGCATGAAGTAAAGCGGCTGAGTCTCTTTCCTGAATGACCAGGAGTAAAGTTCGCCTGTCTCAAGGATCATTCCAGCGGGAAGAGCTTCATTGGAAGAAGCCAAATCTTCGATTTCAATATCGCGTGTCCATTCTACAGAATCAGAAAGAGCTGAATCCGTGCAAAGCGCGACCCTGTCAACGATTTTCGCAAGCTCCGCGCTTTCCAATGTCTTAATCGAAGAGCAAGAGGAAATGAAAAACACTGCGAAAAAAATTGAAAGAATAAAAATAAATTTCTCTAGACACGGAGATTCAGATAGCTTTTTCAAGGACAAGCCTCCTTTTTACTTGAAAGCGATGGGAATCAATTCTACATCATATCGGCACAGAATTTCACCGCATCAATAATTGAAAGTAAAAACTTTTGTCGCTCCTATAGCCTTTGCTATCTTGCCAGACACTTCCTTTGGGACAGGAACATTTGTCTTAATCACTGACAACGCACTGCTCTTCTTTATATTTTGTGGAGCTCTTATGTCTATTATGTTTATATTGTTTTCACCAAGGATTCCAGTTATTTTACCAAGAACTCCGGGCTTGTCTCCGTATTCTGCGAAGAGATTGTTTCCGCTCGGCTCAAGATATAACTTATCAAAGTCGTTTATCCTTGATATCATGAGGTTGTTTTCGGTTATGGTGCCCCTAACGCTCACTTTCGATATTGAGCCGGCCCCTTCAAAGAGGTCTATCGTCATTGCTTCGCCGTAGTTTTTACTGTCATCGACTTCACGATTTCCGTAAACAATTCCTTTTTCCTTAAGGAATGATTCCGCATCTGAAGCATCCGGATAGCTGTCAAAATCGGATTGGAAGCTTGCTACTATCGGGGGCAAAAGCCATTTACCAAAAGCTTTCAATTTACCATAAAAACTTGTCTCAATCTGGTGCGGAGCTTTATCCTCTCCGACATATGCCCTTGCAAGTTTCGCAAGCAGGAAGGCAAGTTCTTGGTATTTTTCATCCAGACCATCTGGGACGCCCTTATTGACTACAAAAGTGTTGATTCCTTTTTCAAAATATCCGCATATTTGTTCTGCCGCCCTTCTTGCCGCAGTATCATTGGCTTCA
>CAZXAC010000146.1:0-6538 GCA_964638335.1 uncultured Lentisphaera sp.
AGGAAGAAAGGAAGCGCTGCTAAACTCCCATATATCGCGTTATATTTTGACAGAGAGAATTGACACCCAATGTAAACAGACTGAGTTATCTGATACAATATGCCGGCGACAAGACCTGCGAAAATCGCAGACCGGATTTTAACTCTGGTATTTGGCAGAAAAGCATAAATAAATGAGAAAAGAACCCATATAACTAGTACAGGCAAAGTCCTAGCGGTTAAGTTGACCGACAGTTTTACGAGTCCGTAAAACTCAAGGAAATCAGTCAATTTATTCAGATATGTCGCTATAAAAATTGTTACGCTTCCAGATAATGCCAGAAGTATCGGACATATCATCATCATCGCCAAATAATCACTGAATTTTCTTCCTATCGAACGTCCTTCCTTTATGCCCCATATGTCGTTGAAGGAACTCTCAACATTGCCGATCAGTTTTATAACAGTCCAGATTAATATGACCACTCCCAGACCAGCAATGATCCCGCCGTTTGCAGTTTCCAAAAGCTTTCTTGAGAATTCCATAACTCTTGACAGAACTTCCTCATGACCTTGAAAACGTTCAGAAAGCTGTCGCTCAAGAAGAACTTCCATTCCAAAACCTTTCGCGATACCAAAAGCCATCGCTACAACTGGGACAATTGAAAGCAAGGTGTAGAAAGTGAGAGCCGAAGCGCGCAGAAGGCATTTATCTTCCTCAAATCCCCTCGCAGAAAGGATTAAAGTCCTGATCTGATTTATGAAAAATGATCTGCGCTTATCAATCTTTCTAGTCGGAATACGCCATATGTCGTCCTTAAGAAAGCTAATCAATTTTTTCATACCAAACACCCCGTAAATATTTTTTCAGGACACTTAACAGACAAACTTAGAAAAAGCATTATTCAGGTGTTTAGTATATCATTTAATTGTGAATAAATCCATTTCCTGAGATAGATTTGCCGATTGCCCTAATTGAAATATCCGTTTTTCAGGCTTAAATTCGGGGAGTTCAGAAAAAAAATTGGAAGCCCTAAAAATTGCGTAACGAAATCCGACACGGATCAATTGCGCACAAACACAAAAAATATGAATATAATTTTTACAGGAGATATCGTCGGAGCTTCAGCAAGAAAGGCCATTTGCGAAAAATTGCCCGAACTCAAAAGAGAATACTCCTGCTCTTTTTGCGTGGCAAACGCGGAAAATGCAGCTGGAGGAGCAGGGGTAACTGCTAAAATTCTCTCAGACTTCACCCCCGGCCTTATAGACGTGTTCACCGGAGGAGATCATACATGGGATCAGAAGGAATTCCAGAATGAAATCAGTTCTTTGAGGAGCTTCCTGCGTCCAGCAAATTTCAAAGCCGGACAACCCGGACGTGGATGGGGGGTTTTCAATTCGTCGGAAGGAGCCGAAATTGCGGTAATCAGCCTGGCAGGAAGAGTTTTCATGAAGGATTCCTTCGCCGAATGCCCTTTCGAAACAGCAGATAAAATCTTAAAAGAGATCCCACCGTCAATAAATAAAATAATAGTAGACTTCCACGCCGAAGCGACAAGCGAAAAGGCCGCTCTCGCGCATTACCTCGATGGAAGGGTTTCAGCAGTCTTAGGCACACATACTCATGTTCAGACCAACGACAACAAAATACTCGCCGGTGGAACCGCCTTCATAAGCGACGTAGGAATGGTTGGCTCCGAATATTCAATACTTGGACGCGATGTAAAAGCCGTAATAAACAAGTTCACGTCTGGAATGCCGACAAGACTAGAAGTAGCAAAAGGAAATACCCGAATAGACGCAGTAGTCATAAGCTTAAACGAAGCCAACGGCAAGGCAGTGGACATAAAAAAACTTGGGATAATAACAGAAGTAACAAATTAATGCCGAACTGGCACTTCGTTCAATAAGAGGATCCCGGAAGATTTCCATCTAGATATTGATTAGGAATTGAATCCTTGAGACAGAAGCTTATCCCAATCTACAAGTTTATACATACAGCTTTGCGTGATACTGAGGGCTCTATTTCGAAAGTTTGACAACAAAGGTTCCCAAACTTTTTTCAACATCCTTCATAGATTCAGGCCTGTCAGAAGGCTTCTTGGCTAGACATGAAATAGAAATTATCCTCTCTATCTCTTCAGGTATGTCATGCCTGAATTTGCTCATTGGGGGCGGCGCCTCGGAAAGATGTTTCCTGTAAAGTTCTTTAGAACTGTCTCCAACAAATGGAGGCGATCCAGTGATAAGGTGATAGACAGTCGCACCAAAAGAATATATATCCGTTTTGATTGTGGCAGACTCTCCTTCAAATATCTCCGGAGCCATGTATATGGGTGTCCCGACTACAAAACCGTCTCTTGTAAGATGTTGGGATTCGGCAGTTTGGGCTATACCGAAATCTATAAGCTTTGGAGCCTTGCTCCTGATATCAAATATTATGTTCTTCAACTTTATGTCACGATGAATTATGTTGTTTGCGTGCACCTCCGCTATCGCGGAGGCTATGCCATGAGCAATCGCAAAGCTATTCTGCAAAGGAATCTTTCCCTTGGTTATAATATATTCTTCCAGATCTAACCCATCTATATATTCCATAACCACATAAGGAGATGAGTTGTAGAAACCCCTGTCTACAAATCCAACCACGTTTGGATGCTTGATCTTCTGCATTGTATCCACTTCATTCTGGAAACGGGATACCATATCTTTCAATCCAGCCGCATGCGCCGCAAGTATTTTCAACGCGCAAGTCCGCTTGTCCTTCACACTGTTGGCTTTGAAAATAAACGACGATCTTCCCCATCCAATCGTGTCGGTTATTACATAAGTTCCTATCTGATCACCTATGTAGGGCATGTCTTGAGAATTTCTGAAAAGTGGCGTGGATGCAACGGATGATTGCGCTCTTTCAACTCTCGCGAGATGAAGTTTGACCCGCGTGCTCAATTCTATTGGATTAAATGGCTTGGCTACAAAGTCGTCCGCACCACAATCAACCACCCTGCTGTGAACATCTTCTATGTCAAACCCCGATATGAGTATCACGGGAACAGATTCTTTGTAAGTCTTTATTTTTTTGCATAGATCAAAACCTGTAACCCCCGGCAGGACCAAGTCCGATATGACTAGGGAAAATTCTTTCCCCCCATCTATATTTTCTTCGATAAATCTCTCAGCCGAATTGTATATCGAAATGTCATGAAATCCCGCCATCTTCAATGATCTCGCTATCATATCTACAACAAATTTGTCATCATCAACAACACATATCCTCATGGAATCGGGAACAGAAGTCTTGAGTTTTACCGTCTTGAACGATTCTTCAAAGGAAGTTTCTGAAATTTTTTTTGACAAGTCATTATTCAAGGCAAACCCCTCTTTGTTTCGTCGGAATTTCGTAACAGGTGTAAAATTAAATTCGTCTCCTAATATATACTCACATCACATAAAACACAATTGAAAAGAACGGATATCATTATATTTTACGGACTTAGCAAAATTTACCCAAAAACTATAAAAAAAAGATTTCCCGCATCATCTTATGGAATATGATTTTGGACAAATAGAGGAAAAATGGCAGAAATACTGGGACGACAACAAGGTTTTCAGGGCGGAAGATTTTTCAAAAAAAAATAAATTCTATTGCCTAGTCGAGTTCCCATATCCCTCCGGAGACGGTCTACATGTCGGACATCCGCGCTCATATACGGCATTGGACATACTTTCAAGAAAAAAACGAATGCAGGGATACAATGTCCTCTTCCCTATGGGTTTCGACAGTTTCGGACTTCCAACGGAAAATTATGCCATCAAAACCGGAATACATCCGGCTCAAATAACAAAAAAAAATATAAGCCGCTTCACTGCCCAACTGAAAGCTTTAGGGTTTTCATTCGATTGGGACAGAGTGATATCAACCTCAGATCCGGAATATTACCGCTGGACGCAGTGGATATTTTTGAAATTTCTCGAGAAAGGACTTGCCTATAAGGCAAAAATACCAATAAACTGGTGCCTGTCCTGTAAAATTGGGCTAGCAAATGAAGAAGTTGTTGACGGTGCCTGCGAACGTTGCGGAGGAAAGGTCGAAAAAAGAGAAATAGAACAATGGATGCTAAAGATAACAGCTTATGCCGACAAACTCCTCAACGGACTTAAAAATCTCGATTTCCTCGACAAGATCAAAGCCCAACAGAGCAACTGGATAGGACGCTCCGAAGGAGCTGAACTGGATTTCCATATAAAATCCCGTGGCGAAAAAATAAGGGTGTACACTACTCGCCCTGATACACTGTTCGGCGCAACCTACATGGTGCTCGCTCCGGAACATGAACTAGTGGCGAATATCTGTTCTCCAGATATGAAGGCATCTGTAGAAGATTATCGCAGAAGATGCGCCAAAATGAGCGACCTTGAAAGAACGGAAGAAAAGGAAAAAACTGGAGTTTTCACTGGCGCATACGCGATTAATCCTGTTACAGGAAATGAAATTCCAATATGGATAGCGGATTACGTACTCACCACCTACGGGACAGGAGCCATAATGGCCGTACCAGCCCACGATGAAAGAGACTTCGCGTTTGCGAAAAAATTCAAGTTACCAGTCAAGTGCATAAATAAACCGGACGAAAAAACCGCCTCTGCAAACGGTGTTGAGATCCAAAGCATTCTGAACGGAGAAGCTTGCTGGACCGGCGATGGAACTCTTGTAAACTCCTCCAATCCACAAAGCCTCGACATCAATGGTCTGAATGTACAAGATGCCAAGAAAAAGATAATAGCATGGCTAAAAAACAAAGGGATAGGAGAGCCTTCCGTAAAATATAAACTTAGGGACTGGGTTTTCTCCCGCCAAAGATACTGGGGTGAACCGATACCAGTGATAAATTGTGCTGAATGCGGCTCTGTCCCCGTTCCGGAAAATCAACTTCCTGTGCTCCTGCCTGATGTTGAAAGATATGAACCTTGCGATACAGGAGAATCTCCTCTAGCCACCATATCGAAATGGGTGAATACAAAATGTCCTAAATGCGGAAAAGCTGCTAGACGCGAAACAGACACTATGCCCAACTGGGCCGGATCTTCATGGTATTTCCTAAGATACATAGATCCCAAAAATGACAAGTGTTTTGCCGATGCGGAAAAATTAAAATACTGGATGCCGGTGGACTGGTATAACGGAGGCATGGAGCACACCACACTGCACCTACTATACTCCCGGTTCTGGAATATCTTTCTCAACGATTGCGGCTTAGTTCCCTCAAGCGAGCCATATTCCAAACGCACATCGCACGGAATGGTCCTCGGAGAGGGCGGAGAAAAGATGTCCAAGTCAAGAGGAAACGTAATCAACCCCGATGATGTAGTAAAACAATATGGAGCCGATGTTTTCAGGCTTTATGAAATGTTCATAGGTCCTTTCGATCAGGCCGCCGCATGGGATACAAAAGGAATCGCCGGCGTCGACAGATTCATTCGGAAAACATGGAAGCTTTTTACTGAAAACCCGCTGCCAGAACGTCCTCTAACTCGAAAAGAGGAAAGAATCCTGCATTCAACAATAAAGAAAATCTCGGAAGATATAGACACCCTAGATCTGAACACGGCAGTTAGTCAAATGATGATTTTCATAAACGAGTTTTCCAAACTCGACTCATTCCCAAAAATAGCTGCGGAGGGATTCGTTAAAATCCTTTCCCCCTTCGCTCCTCATATAGCTGAGGAACTATGGGAAAAACTTGGCAAACAAAATCCAGTAGCACTAAAAGATTGGCCAGCTTTTGATGCGAATCTCGCAAAAGCCGACGAGGTTGAAATCCTCGTTCAGATAAATGGAAAACCGAAAGTCCGCTTCACCGCTTCAGCAGGTTCAGATAAAAATACTCTGGAAAAAATCGCAATGGAAAATGAAGAAATAAAATCGGCTATGATTGGAAAGACTATTGTCAAAACCGTTTGCGTGCCAGACAGGCTTGTCAATATAGTTTTAAAATAAACAAGGAGAAAACAATGGGTCAGCAGACAAACAAAACCATCAAAAGAGCGAGAAGGAAAAGATACTTGGAACGCGTAAAAGAAAGGGCAAAAGCCGCCAAGGCAAAAGGCAAGAAGTAATAAATAGCCGCGTTCAAAATATCGTGGTATGCTCAAACGCATGACTTAGCCGATAAGCTTCGATGTCGGCGGCGCATTGTTTACAAGCTTCATGGTTGGGAAGATATGCCCGATGCCCCCTGCTCTACAACGAACAGGAAGTATTCCCATAAGCCATCATATGCCTTTTTTCTATCAAAGAGTCTCCTTTTGAAATTTTTGTTAAGAAATTCGCCGACGTGATGTTCCGTTCTGACGTGGTTGACAGCCATCCAATTTCTGAAAAATTTATGCCTCGTTCCATCAAAGTCCACCGCAGCTGTTATCCCGCCTGGCTCTAGATTTTTTTTCGCAGCGAGAATCGCATCTTCCCATCCTGGGTTGATCATTGAAAGGCAATATTAGAATAAGGTTCATGAGAACTTAACTTGATAGTAATAATCTATAAGTTATTGTTCTTA
>CAZXAC010000147.1:0-6509 GCA_964638335.1 uncultured Lentisphaera sp.
ACAGGTCTTATTCGTAATCGAATAAGCTCATTTTTCGATTGCGACAACGATTACGGTAGCGATAGCGAAAAACAGGCCTATTATTGAAATTGAGCTCGTTTTTCATTTTATTTAGGACAAGGTTTAAAACTGAACTATATACAAAAGGAGAGCTGAACAATGAAGAAGTTTAACCTTATGTTGATTGCGGCGATGGCTTTATTTTGCACATGTCCCAGAAGCGTTGCTGAGGAGGATATCATGCAAGTCGCTGAGAAGCTTGTTAAAATGGAAGTAACGCCGTCATTTAATTTCAAGTTTAATATTATGAAACCGGGAGTTATTCAACATCTCGATCGGCATTATACGTATGACGTGGTGCCTGAGGAACTCGTGGGCGGATTGCTTTTCCAGGGCATTCATCGGCCTCCAAAAGATACAATTGTAAAATTTACACTGTTGTCACCGGCAACGGTCTATTTTTTCTTTCATCATTCCGCGGATGGTGGATACACTGAAATTTTTAAGGACCTGAAGGATTGGAAACGTTGTGCCGTATTTCCGCAGTATGATATAAAGAGCGAAAGTAAACATGGGATGAACATGTTGATGTATCAGCTTGAGGCCGATGCCGGAACCTATGTTATTCCTCCCACAACAAAAGATAAGGCGTGTTTCAATATCGTATTCCAGGCCAAGAAAAAATAAGGATGCGCAAAATGAAAAAAAATCTGATCTGTCTCGTCTTTTCGGTGTTGTCGTTTGCGAGTTTCGCAGCTGAACAGTTCATAGTGAAGGATGGAAAATCCAATGCGCAGATTGTAATTGCTGCGGAAAATCGTCCTAGGTCGGCGACCCTTGCGGCCCTTGAATTGCGAAAGTGGATCGAGAAGATCAGCGGCGCAAGACTACCTATCGTCACAAGTCCGGACGCATCAGTGCCCGTAAAGATATATGTCGGAAAAAGCTCGGAAACCGATAAGCTGGGCGTCAAGTCCGATGACCTGAAATACGGCGCATTCCGGGTTGTATCCGGGCCGGACTGGCTTGTCCTTCTAGGCGATGACAAGGACTTTGTACCCTCGAAGCTTACCACGCTCAAGAGAAGCGATTCCGCTCCATTGGAGGAGTGGAAGAGGATTACAGCAGGCAAGACGGATGGTGCTTGGTCGTTTCATAGAGTGGCTTCTTTCAAGGGATATTGGAATCCCGGGAATTTTGATAAAATCTTTGACGACTACTACGGAAAAGGTTCTTCCGAATTATGGCGGACCGGAGGCAACAGTATTAATGGATTTTGGGACTCTGATTCAGCTGGTTCCGTTAGCGCTGTCTCTGAATTTCTCTACAGCCTGGGCGTCCGTTTCTATATGCCGGACGATGAAATGGGGACGGTAGTTCCGAAACTGTCATCAGTTCCTCTCCAGAGTTTCAATAAGACTTTAATCCCTGATTTTCCGTGCAGGCTATGGCTCTGGTATGGTTATTGCAGTTTTCCGCTTCAGGAAGTGCTCTGGGCACGCAGGCTCGGCATCAATGATGGGGTGGGTTATTACGCCGGTGCCCATGGCTTGGTATTTGTGCATTCCGCTCCGGAAATGAAGAAGGCGCACCCTGAATATTATGCCATTGACATGGACGGCAAGAGGAAATTTGAACATCGTGGAGGCGAGCACGGGGTCCCATGCTTCAGTTCTCCCGGATTTATACAGGAAACGGCTAACTACTGCCGTTTCAGGTTTGATGTGCTTGGCGATAAAATGGTCAGCATAATGCCAGTAGACGGGCTCATCCAGTGCCAGTGCGACGGCTGCAAGGGCAAGACTTTTTCCGAAATGGTATGGGGTTTCGTCAATCAGGTTGCGACAGAGCTCTACAAGACCCATCCTGACAAACTTGTAAACTGTGGTGCTTATGGCCAATATCGTCAGGCGCCTGACAGCATAGAGAAGTACAGCCCAAATGTTATGGCGACGATATACAATTACCAGCGTGCCGGGTTCATGGATCCGGATATTTGGAAGGAATATCAGTATCAATTTGAAAAATGGCGCAGCAGGCTGGCTCCGCAAAGGATTTGTCGCGGAGAGAACAATCTTTATAACGGAGGAGCATCCGGGCTTAAACGTCAGTTGATCTCCTATCCCATAATATTCCCGCGTGCTGTTGCAAGGGATCTAAAATACCTTAAAGGCATATCTTTTGGCGACGGAGCGGAAAGCCCGCAGCTGTCCGGCATGTGGAAGTCTCCGGGCGTGGATCATCTGGCCTTATACGTCCAGGCGAGTTTTCTTATGGATGCCGATCAGGATATCGAAAAGGTGCTGGATGAATACTATGCCCTTTTCTATGGACCTGCGGCGAATGACATGAAGATCGCTTTCACATACGCTGAAGACAACATGGCAAGCAAAGACAAAAGCATGGGTGGAGGCAGGGCAGCTTTTCAAAACGTTTCGCTTGATAAGAAACTCCGCATCAGGGAACTTCTTGAAAATGCCAGGAAGTCCGCCGGTGACGGTATCTACGGACAGCGCGTTGCCAGGATTATTTCCGAACTTAAGTCCAAAGATGATATAATAAGAGAGGAAGAAAAGCTAGCGTTGAACAGTAAAAGGTTTAGTACTCCTCTTGTGACATCCGGCATGGGCCCCATTCTCGAAACGTCAAAGCAATACAAGTTGCTCGACTTGGAAAAAAAGGACGTTCCAGTAGAACTTTCTACCACCTTCAAGGTGGGTTGGGACAAGAAAGACCTGCTATTTGAAATTGTTTGCAAGGAGCCCGACATGAATAATCTCACAGTTGCCGATCAAGTCAACAAGGGCGACTATCTGGCGATCGCGCTCGAAACTCCACTTTATCCGTCTTACTACATAATTTATATCGGACCCGACGGGAAACTCCTCGAAGGAAATCCCGTGTTTGAAACTTGGGCTTCCTTGGCCGAAGTCAAAGTAGAGAAGGGGCCCGATTCTTGGCGCGTAAAATTACGCATTCCAACAGTGGATTCGACAGAGATTGCGGCAGATCCGAATCATCGTGTCCTCGGCGAAAAACCAACTATAAACAATCTCTGGTATTTTAATGTTGCTAGACAGCGTGTCAGAAATGGCAAGACCGAAACACAAGTATTTTCAATTACCAACAGATCAGTCTGGAACTCAATGGAATCGTTTGCAAAACTGGAGATAAGATAATCTTGCGAATTTCGCAATCCTTGCATTACATATAAGACGGGTTTATATCCGAAAAAGGAATCTCTAAAAATTGACTGCCAATTTTTAGAGATACACAGTACTTCTCACCCATAAAAGTACAATAGTGCAATTGTTTGATATAAAAATCCATACTCTAAAATGCCGTCCGCAGTATTGTTAATGACTAGAAATTAGAATCTTATATTGTCAATAAAGTTGAATGTCATTAATAAGATTTATTCCCACTGAGATTGAGACGAAATAGTTTTGCGAAAATCGCAGGATTTGATAAAATAAAAATGCATGGTTGTACGTTTTAGGTGAATTAGACGGTCTCGAATTAAATTTTTCAAAAGAGAAAAACATAGAGGAAGAAGACGATGAGAAAGTTGTTTGTGGGTCTCATGTTGTCGGTGTTGTCGCTTGCGGGTTTCGCGGCGGAACAGTTCATCGTGAAGGATGGAAAGCCTAATGCGCAGATCGTGGTTGCGGCCGAGAACCGTTCGAGGATGGCGACGCTTGCGGCATTGGATCTCCGTTATTACATCGAGAAGCTTACCGGAGCACGCCTGCCGATAGTGACGAATCCCACGGATGAAGTACCGGTGAAGATTTACGTTGGCAAGAGCGCCGGCACCGAAAAACTGGGTGTGAGTTCAGCAGACTTGAAGGATGGGGCATACCGAATTGTGTCCGGCCTTGACTGGCTTGTCCTCATTGGGGATGATTTCGACTTTGATCCGAGCAAATATCCGTTGAGCATGAAACGTGGCGATAAAACAGCCCAGGAGAAGTGGAAAGCAGCGACAAAGGACAAGGCCGACGGGGTATGGGCGTGTCCGTGGCCGTTTTCCGGAGCATTCAAAAGATTCTGGAAACCCAATGATTTTCAGCAGCAGCTCTCCGCCCGCTATGGAGCCGACGCGCCGGCTCTATGGGGTACGAACGATGGCTTTTGGCTCCATGACGAGAACGGATCGCTCAATGCCGTCTGCGCGTTCCTGCGTTCGTTGGGTGTACGCTGGTACATGGCAGGAGAACTTGGCGAAGTCTTGCCGGAAAAGATGAGAGATCTCAAACTCGGAACTTTCAATGAGACTGTGAAGGCCGATTACCCGATCCGGGACTGGACCTATTACAACTATGAAGCACACAGTTTTGACGATCTCGCGTGGGCAAGACGCATCGGCATGAACAGCCGTTTCCAGCAACTTGGTTTGCATACTGGGCCTCATGGGCTCATTTTTGTATATATTGACGAAGAAATGAGGAAGAAGCACCCGGAATTTTTTGCCCTCGCAAGCGATGGGACTAGGCTTTCAACTGGAGAGAAACCCAGGGAATGTTTCAGCAACGAAGGTCTTTTCAAGGAGACGGTGAATTTCATCCGCTTCATGTTCGATACATATGACTTTCCAAGCGTGGACATCTGGCCCGCCGATGGCTATGTCCCCTGTAGCTGTGAGAATTGCAAAGGCAAGAAACCGTCCGACCTGGTCTGGGGATTTACTGATCGTGTGGCGCGTGAGGTATACAAGACACATCCGGACAAGCTGATTACCGGCTCCGCATACACGGTGTACAGCGAGGCGCCGGACTCGATCGAGAAGTTCAGCCCGAACCTCGGCTTATGGATCGCGAACTCTGGCCGTCCCAAAATGATGGATGATGATTATTGGAACGCCTATTTTGCGCGCGTCCAGAAATGGAATAGCAAGCTGGCTCCCGGAAACATAATCCGCAGTGAAAACAACCGCTATCACATCCAAGGCACTGCTGAGGCAGAAGACGGGAAAAAAGTTCGTGGCCGTTCGATAGGGTACCCTGTCATCCATCCCCGAGCTGTTGCCCGTGAACTCAAAGCCCTTAAGGGTATCTCTCGTGGCGACACTGGAGAGCAGAGCCAAGTCGGCGGCAAATGGAAGGTTCCTGGTATCGAGCACATCACACTCTATGTCCAGTCACGTTTTCTTTGGGATGCCGATTTGGATGTTGATGAAGTGTTGAACGAGTACTGCCAGAATTTCTACGGTCCTGCGGCGAAGCAGATGAAGGCAGCGATTGATTTTGCCGAGGCGAACCTTGCGATCAAGGATACGAGCCGTGGAGCTGGAAAGTCAGATTTGCAAAATGTATCTCTGGAACTTGCCTTGAAACTTCGTGAATTGCTGAAGGAGGCGAAGGTTGCCGCCGGCGAAAGTGTCTATGGAAAGCGCATTGATCTCATTCTTTCCGAAATGATTTCGGAAGAGGAATTGATTGCGAAGGACAAGGCGGAGAAGAAGCTTGTCGCAGAAGCGCGAGCAAATGCTCCCGTCGCAGTCGGTGTGGAAGGCTCGGACTTGAGCAAGGCTCCGGAATATTTCCTCAAGAATAATAGCAAAGTCGGAGAAGAACCGCAGTTGAAAACCTCGTTCAAGGCCGGCTGGGACAAGAATGCCCTGATCCTCGAGATCACCTGCAAGGAACCCGAAGTCAAGAATCTCGCTCCCGCGGTCGACGTCTACAGCGGTGAGTTCATTGCGATCACTATCGAGACGCAGCTGCACAGGCATTACATCCTGGAGATCAATCCAGACGGTCTGATTTTGGATGGAGATCCAACAAGAGGTTGGAAGTCTCTCGCCGAAGCGAAGCCGGAACGCGGTGAAGACTTCTGGCGCCTGACCGTACGCATTCCTGTGGTCGGGAAGGAAGAGGCGCTCGCCGATCCGAAGCACCGCGTGGCGGGGGAAAAACCAACTCCTGAAAGTCCATGGTACATTAACATTGGACGGGAAATTCAAAAAAAGGATGATAGGAAGCATGAAATCCAGCTTTTCTCGCCATCCCAGAAAACGGGCTGGCACGATCCGGTTTATTTCGGAAAACTGGAAATAAAATAATTTTGCGAAGATCGCAGGATCTGATAAAATAAAAATGCATGGTTGTACGTTTTAGGTGGAGTTGGAATCAGCCTTGTCCTAAATAAAATGAAAAATGAGCTCAATTTGAATAGCAGATCTTTTTTTCGTAATCCCTATCGTAATCGTTGTCGCAATCGAAAAATGAGCTTATTCGATTACGAATAAGACCTGTCCACCATAGCCTAAATGCGACGGTGGATAGCGATTACGACTACGATAATAAAAGATGTATAGAGAATAAAATAAATGGAGAAGACAATGAGGAAATTGCTTGCGTGTCTCATGTTGTCGGTATTGTCGCTTGCGAATTTCGCGGCTGAACAGTTCATCGTGAAGGATGGAAAAGCTAATGCGCAGATCGTGGTTGCTGCGGAGAACCGTCCGAGGATGGCGACGCTTGCGGCATTGGACTTGCGCTATTACA
>CAZXAC010000148.1:0-6475 GCA_964638335.1 uncultured Lentisphaera sp.
AGGCGGTGAATGGCGTGTTTCTCGGTGCTGACAGTTGTTTGCCCGCAATCTGGCGCGAAGAAAAGATGGCCTCCGCAGAATCTATCGCAGTTGCACGCGAGGAAGCTCTCTGCTTTCTCTCCGCGGAACGGGAACGAATTATGCGCCTGTCGCGCGAGGAGGCCATTCGGGAAGTCATGAAGTGGCGCAAACTGGAAAGCCGCATTCGCGCAGTGAGGTCTGTTGCGGATAACGGCCTTTTGACAATCGGTGACAAATGAAGAACGAAGGGTATCTCGACACAATCACGCTCGGCGATTGCCGCGAGCATCTCCCTCTCTTGGAAAACAAGAGCATTGACCTGTTTCTCTCGGACATACCCTACGGGATCAATCTTGACGACTGGGACGTTCTTCACAACAACACGAATTCGGCGCTCCTCGGCCAGTCACCAGCTCAACTCGGAAAATCCGGCTTCAAAAGGCGAGGGAAGCCGATCAACGGGTGGTCACAAGCCGACAGGAACATGGGAAGTGAATACCAGGAATGGTGTGCCTCTTGGGCAGGGCAAATCCTGCCGAAAATGAAGAACGGCGCGTCTCTTTTCGTTTTCGGAGCAAGAAGGACGATTCACCGGGTTGTCAACGCGTTCGAGGACACTGGTTTCTTGCTCAAGGACATCCTCGCATGGAAAAAGGACTCTGCTCACCATCGAGCCCAACGTCTCAGCATTGTATACGATAGACGGGGACTCAAGAAGCAAGCCGAGGAGTGGCGCGGGTGGAGATTGGGGAACCTTGCGCCGGTGTATGAACCCGTCGCATGGTTTATGAAACCCTATACGATCGGCGGAACCATTGCCGACAATGTTCTTGAGCATGGCGTTGGTGCCATGAACGTGGACGAGTGCCAGATCAATGGCGGTAGCCCAACCAATGTTCTTGAATTTGGCTTCCGGAACGGCGAAGGAAGAATCCACGAAGCTCAGAAACCCCTGCGGTTGATCGAGTTCTTGATAACACTCACGACGCGGGAGGGGCAAACGGTTCTTGACCCGTTCATGGGCAGTGGGACGACAGCCGTTGCCGCCTCGCGACTCAAGCGTCATTTCATTGGTTTCGAGATAGCGCCAACCTTCCATCAGGCTGCACTCGAACGTCTGGATAGCGAGGTCGGTGCACAGTACGACGTCAACCGTAGCAAGCATGTCCAGCAAGTGCTCTTCGAGAAAGCAAAGAAGAAGTACGGGAGCTAACAAGAGCGTGGAGCGCGACTTCGGGTTAGCCGCGCCGCTTCGCTCTGCGGCTAACCCGAAGCGGCTCACGCTCGACGTTGGCTACAGGGATAAAATCTGATGAAAATAATATTGGCATGTATCATCATTGGAGTGGCAGCATTTGGTTGCACAAAATCATCTGAAAATACTCCCCTCACTAAAGAGTCAAAGAAATCGATTGATTTCAAAGAAAAGGGAATCGCAAGAGCAAAGGAAGACATTGCTAATGGGAAAATGAAAATTCTATATTATGGAAAACCATGGTCTCAAGGCAAGCCTCTTGTAGATGATAAATCAGGATTGCCAATTGAAATTGCCTCAGGATGTTGCGTGACTCCAGAGTTTCAAGAAGAAACAGATGCATATCTTATGTGCCTAACCCGGGTTAATTTATAATATTTATGTTCAAATACTTATACGATAAAACATGGCGAATAATGGCGTTAAAATGAAATAAGCTGGGCTTTATTTGATTTTAAGTATTACTACTATAGGCGTCAACGGGGGCAAACCTACATTTAGATACTAATTTGAAATGAATCCAAACACGCCTATTGTGAAAATGGAGGAGTTATGGCGAGGTCTTTGTGGACAAAATACAAGATACGAGAATGCTTGTTATCATGAGAGATCTATACTATCACAAAAATAGAAAATAATTTAAAATCGGCATGCGTAAACTTCCAAGTTTAGGTTTGACCCGATACTCCATTCCAGCCCTTCATCCTTCCCTCTTGCTTTTTTAAGGCTATATGATAAACTACTGTTATCAAGAGAGCTTTACTGGTCGCAAAGGCATCCGGCCACGACTTGATGTTTAAGCTCCGACTTGATACTAATAAACTGTTCGACAAAAAGAAAGGGACACAAAACTATGCCTAAAGAAATAAGCTGCTCATCCTGCAAAGTGACGCTGGTGTATGCCGGCACAAAGAAGTTTCATGAAGGCACTCCATGGGGTATACTCGGCAATATAGGAGAGCTTTTCGTTAATAAAGAAACGTTTGACGTCTACTACTGTCCGAAATGTGGGAAGGTGGATTTCTTCGTCGACGGCATCGGCGAAGATCTCCGGCCGCAATGAGAAGAGCCGAACAAGCCGCTGCAGCTAATGGCGCCCTGCGGGCACCATAGCTGAGCTTTACGTTAGCATTGCAAGAATTGACATTGAGTCCACCCTATCGTATATTTACTCCCTTGAGGTTCAGAAATAATGACATATGAAATAGAATTCAAGCCTAAGTCAATCAAGGACGGCAGAAAGATTCCGAAACCGGAACTGGAAAATATTTTCGAAAAGATTGAAATGATGCAAACTGATTTGAATGGAGATGTCAAGAAACTAACAAATTTCACACCTGAATACAGATTAAGGGCTGGAAATTACAGAATACTTTTTGAAATTGAAAACAATAAGATCATAGTTTATAGAATAATCCATAGAAAAGACGCCTATAAATAACAGGAGAATTAAGATGATTGCAATACATCCAAGCATACTTGAGAAAGACGGGGTCAAGGAATTTGCTGTTCTTCCTTATAAAGAATTTCTTGAAATCAGAGAAGAGCTTGAAGATTATGAAGACTTGAAACTTCTAAGACAAGCAAAATTAGAAGAAGCAGATTCTCCATCCATTTCCCTTCGCGCAGCAAAGGCAACTTATAAGATAAAAAATGCTAACAAGACCGCTACACACTGACCTGAAACCGCCGTCCGGCGGTTCAGTCAGGTGAGCGTATCGTTGGGTGCATGAAGAACTATGAGACGACCGCCTGATAAAGACCTCTACTCGATCCTTGGCGTGGCACCTGACGCGACGCCGGAGGAGATGCGAGACGCATACTTGGCACGGACACGCATCATCCATCCAGACCGGTTCGACCGCCAGCGCCAGCCGCAAGACTGGAAGAAGGCGAACGAAATGCTGGCGGAGTTGAACGAGGCATACTCGATCCTTCGCAACCCTTCGACACGTACCCAATACGACGAATCACGCAGCGGAAAGCGGCAACAACAGAGCAGCCCCCCGCCACCGCCGAGAACGCAACGCGCCCCGGAGCCCCCGCCACCCCCAGCCTTTGAGCTTGGTGAGTTGACGCCGGGACAAGCCGCTTTCGGGAACTTGCCGAAGAACGTGCAGTCGCGTCTGCTCAAGCGACAGCAGAACAAGGGAGAAGAACAGTTCCAGGTCAAGCTGTCGTCGGTTGTGTGGAACTACGTGTTCATCGTGGTCTTGCTGTGCTGGTACTGGTACCTCTTCGCCGCCGCTGATGGCGCGAAGTGGAAAGACGACACACTCCTTTGGCACGCAGGCATTACACTGGCCGTTGCGGGTCTCATTGGTCGCAACTGTGTCACCATTCGCAAATGGACGAAAGCCAGACTCAAACCGTACTTCTACGTGACTCCGATCTACTTTCTCAAGACCGAGTATGACATCGTGTCATTCCGCCCGATATGGACGTTGAAAGACGTTGCTGTTACTCACAACTACAAGAACGGATCATACCAGAATTCGGATGTCGTGCTGAAGTTCGATGGGTACGACGAATCCCTGAGCCTGTCATCAAAGCAGCAAGTTGAGAATCTTTTCAACGCAATGCGTACCTACGACACCCGGTTGAGGACCGCCTACGCCAACCGAGATCAGGAGTACTTCCTCAAGAACGACGACTTCCACCGGGTGCCCCGTGCCGGAGTGCCAACGACCGCGCTTCTGTCTAAAGGGGCACAGACATTCATATACTTTGCCGCAGTGTGCGTCTGTGGTATCGGTTTGGTCGCAGCTATTGCCGCGAATGAGGAGCTTTCAGAACAGCGATGGGTTCGGCATCCGACACCATCAACCTACACGCCACCACCGCCTGCACGCCGCGTTGCCGCCCCCTCATATCCTGAACAGGCCTTGCCATATTCGGGGGCCATCCGGACATGGACAAGTTCCGAGCGGGTGGCACCCTTCGAGATCAAAGCCGCACAAGGAAGCCACTACCTTTTGAAGCTGGTGGATGCCTACTCGGATGCCCCCGTAATGACCGTGTTTGTCAGAAGCGGATCAACAGTCGAAGTTGAGGTGCCACTCGGCACCTATGAAGTGCGGTACGCATCGGGCGAAACGTGGTATGGGTATGAGTATCTTTTCGGCCCAGATACCTCTTACAGCAAGGCCGACAAGACGTTTACTTTTGAGGTGGTAGGCAATCAGATTAGCGGGTTCACGATCACACTTTACAGGGTGGCCCATGGGAACCTGCACACCTCGGGGATCAGACCAACGGAATTCTGAAACAATGAGGACACCCAACAAGAGCGTGGAACACTACGTTTCACCCGGCGCGGACGCCGGGTGAAACGAGGTTCACGCTCGACGTTCTATCCATGAAAAGAAAATGCTTAAAATGCGAAAAAGAATATAATTTAACGCAATTCAGTTTTGATAGTGGATATTGCGAAGCCTGTAAGCCTAATTTTTTAAGTGTACCATGCTTAAAGCCAACTACACCAGCAGAAACAAAATCATTACTGATTGCAATGATCGGGATAAATATGTTTTTACTGTTTTTCTTTAGCCTATTATTGGATGGAGGCGCTATCAGCAATCCTGCAATGTTTTATTTTTCCTTTGCAAGTCTATATTTATTTGCCAAGTTGATAATATGGGGATTTTCAAAAAGCGGTTATCCAAGCTTAAAAGTTTTTCATAGAATAGCAATCCTTCTTATGCCTTTTTATGGACTTCCAATATTTATAATGATTTGGTTCCAAATAAGAAAATTAATATTTAAAGATTAAACGATAGAACTATACTGGTTCTGGCAACTTCGCTTCGCTCGTCGCCAGACCATTGAGCGTTCAGCATAATAATGAAGACATTTATAAAAAATCTATTAATATCCGGGATTTGCTTGTTCATAGCAATCTTAATTTTGGCATGGATATATATCGATATAATTAGTTTTATTTCTGGTCGCACTGAATATCATAGCTTAATCCCCTTCATGATTGGACTTGGCTTATCTGTTTTAATAGGATTATGGCCAATATATAAAGTTAAGAGCATAATAAAGAAAAGCTTACTTTTATCGATCATTTACACTTTATGCCTTGTTCCGATTCCGTTTGGACCAGAAGGAACCCTTATGCCACTTGGATTTGTACTTGCCTTTATTGTTATTGCGCCTTTCGACATATTTTTCTTATTGGTCTACCACCCTCAGTCATATTTGATTTTTCCAGCATCATTTCTTATCAGCTATGCCGTCATTCTTATATCTCGCACAATAGCAATATCAAAGCTGAACAATTCTAGTTCTACCAACTCGGCTTCGCCGAGTTGCAGACCATAGGCGTTAGGCATATAAATGTATACAGTAGCTTTTGGAGATAAAAATTTAATAATATCTATTCCTGATGAGCTGGACCATGGGTTCAACGAAAAAGGGAATTTACTTGTTTTTAAAGAGAATATTGAATACTTGAATCTATGGATAGGCACTGTATCAGCAATTACTTCGGGGGAAAATGCGGGTTTGAATGCAATTATTGATAATATGTCGAAGTCGGCAAAGGCAAAGGGAGTCCAACTTCACCTTGAAAATAAGCAATTACCTTGGTATTCACATGAATCAAATGGTGAATATGAGAGAATACCGTTGAAAGTAACTCAATGGCTTGTTGGTTTTTGGTACGCCCCGACAGCTTATACAATAATCATGACACTTTCGATATACGCAAAAGATATTAGCCAACCGTTTTCAATAAGAATGCAGGAAGAATGGATTATGCCTATGATTAAGAGTATTAACATTAATCCAGAGACAATAAATGCCTAACCATACTAGTTCTGGCAACCTCGCTTCGCTTGTTGCCAGACTATGAGGCGTTAAAAAAAGGAGATATTTATGGAGCTTTTTTTTATTCAAGTCAAGTTCATGTTTACGATTTGTTTTTTGACTTTGGCCACAGTTTTTGTTTATTATATTGCAACATATCTACCGAAAATTGCAGAGAGTACCAAGAAACAAAGTGAAATTCTAGAGAATATTTTAAAAAGTATGTCCGACAAGCATAAGACTGAAGACGATAATAAAAACTAGGCTTTTAACTATCGGCCGCAGGTAACCCGGCTTTGCCGGGTACCTGGGTCTAAGCGTTCTGATCCCAAGAAAACAAATAAAGCTTGTTTGACAAATGGCACTCATGAAAATACATTGCAAACA